>PSRA01000263.1 GCA_003175695.1 Bacteroidota bacterium
TTGACGGCCATGCGTAATGTAGCCGCAAGAAGAGACGCATTGCTTTTGTCAGGTGTTCCTGATTTGATTATCTATATGCTTTTTCTTATAACCTTTCCGGTTGGTTTTTTCTGTGGATTTACGACACCAGTGACAAAACATTTTGAATGGTCGGTGATTGCTGGCTTCTTATTGTTGGCCACAATAATCTTTTACATCACTATAAATTTAGGCAGGCCGATGAGAAGTTCAATAAAGTCAAACCTGGGCGAGCAGAGATTGGTAGAATTGAGAAAAGACTTTTGAATTAAAGTTTGATAGAGTAAGGAGAATTGATCTCCCAAACCGCCGTCAATAATCTTTAATAGAGCGCTTGGGCGGATAATGAAACTTAAATAATAAAGGTTATAAGCTGGTCATACCACTATGGTCAAGGCAGGATACCTGTTTTCTTCTGCATATGCTGAAACCTTTCTTTTTTACCATGGATGATGAATTTCTTATGGGCCAGGGCACCAATCAGCGCTCCGGTCAACATGCCTGTCGCTGTCCCCAAAACGGCACCCGCAATTGCGTTTTCGCCTCTGGAGGTAGGCATTATTTGGAATGGGCCTGGAGGTGGTTCCTGGTACGTGATTGCCCCGACCAGGGCTCCAACTGCACAACCTATCAGGGCGCCATAACCGATCCCCCTTCCGACACTGTTCTTCCGGTGAACATAAATCTCATTGATTTCCTTATAGGAGATCGTCCTTATTTCAGGCTGATCCAGATTCCGGTCATGTAGCAATGACCTTTTATTCGCGAATAATAAAGTGGAATCTGACTGGCCGCGGACATAACCTTTGATACTATCTTCTCCCATTTTCATGGACAACCGTGCCTTTCGTATGGCCTCACCAATTGGATAAGGTTTTTCCTGCGCGTTTGAATGAAGCGAAAATGCCCAGGCGCATATCAGCAGGGCAAGGGGTAATAGCTTTTTCATATACTTGATAGTTAAAATGGTGAAATAATCTCGATCCAAAACTATCAGCCCTTCAGTCAGTTCCCTAATTGATATATGCGTATATCCATGGGTTTGAGGCAATAAATGAAAAGGAGGGAGGAAGGAAGAGAGGGCGTTATTAAAATTCGCCTGATAGGAGTCCGCAGCCCGGTAAAACAGCAGATTTTACCACAAAATGCCGGGATCCATTGAATTTTTTGCAAATGTTTGCCTGCAGGCGCCAACCGGGGATACTAATGGGGGCTTTACAAACAGGCAGCATCAGGGACTCAGCTATAAAGAATTTAATGCAAAATACCGTCGCATAGCTTTTGTGCAGCTATTAACATACGATCATGTGATCAAGCTTCCTTAATGTATCCGTCGCACAGTCACGAAAAAAATTGAATAAACATCGGGAATGATCAATAATTCATAATGCTGCCAGGGACTAAAAAATAAAATCTTAGAGAAATTAAGAAATGGTAAGACCCCTAGACAGGTCCCTAAACTGTTTGTATTAATTTGATTGAATTTGAAAGAGCTTAACAGTATAAAGAAAACAAACCAGTAACTTATCCATGAACAATTGATCGAATATGCCAAGCTGTGATTATCCCATTCGACGCAGATGGTTGCTGAATTTGCCTACACCCTTAGGTTAGAGCATCCACAATCATTTAGCAAGCTATTCAAACAGAAAAACGCACATGTCACATGTTGAGTACCGTCAGTCATTCAATTGAGTAATTATATTCTCCGGTTAAAACGATTACAGCTCACCCGCAATACTATTCTTTGCGTAAGTGAGCTGTACTTTTTCCTACCGTAGTTATAATTATTCCTGGTCTTCTGATTGTTTTGCCAATTGCACTTCGATATCAATCAATACATCTTCTCCTACCAGCACGCCACCTGCTTCCAATGCCGAGTTCCAGTTCAATCCCCAGTCTTTGCGGTTAATCTTTCCTTCAATATTGAAAACTGCTTTTTCATTGCCCCATGGATCTTTTACAATACCGTTAAATTCTACGTACAGCTTCACCTGCTTTGTAATGCCTTTTATGGTGAGATCGCCGTATAGGTAATAGTCATTGCCGTTATCTACTTTTTCATACGTGTTCCCACGAAACGTAATCTCTTTGAAATTTTCTACATCGAAAAAATCAGCGCTTTTCAAATGCTCATCTCTTTTGTTGTCGTTCGTGCTGATGGATGCAGGATTGAGCCAGAAATCGATCTCGGCAGTGAGAAAATCATACCCGGTTGTATAGATGCTGGCATCATATTCATTAAAACGTCCTCTTACGTTTGTAAACATCAGATGTTTTACTTTAAAGCCGATCTGGCTGTGCATGGCATCTATTGCCCATTTTGTTCTGGTTGCTGTTGCTTGTGTTTGCATTGTATTGGTTTTTGAATGTTTGAGTTTACTGTACTTGCTGGTCGTATTCAATCTTACCGTATTTACCTGCAAAAAATTCGCTGTAAGCCGTTGCTATTTCTGATTGCGTATTCATCACAAATGGCCCTTGCGCAACAACAGGTTCACTGTAATGCTCACCGCCAAATACAATGATGTCAATGGGTGCATCAGAAGGATTGTTCATTTCGATAATTCCTTCGCGATTATCAAACAACAATAGTTTCTGTTCTGTATACGGCATATCATTCACTACTGCGGCGGATGCCGGAAGGAACATGGCATACTCCAAACCCTCTTTGGTTGGTAACGAAAATGTTTTTCCAGGTTGTAGCTGGATATGATAGATAAACTGCTCCTGAAACGTAGGTATCGGCGAGGAAAGATTACTATATGAGCCGACAACTACTTTTAACCAACCCGCATTATCGTCCAATGGAATCTTTGGCATTTCGGCTGCCTGCACAGGACGATAATCCGGTTGCTCTGCCTTATTCTTTGCCGGCAGGTTTACCCAGAATTGGAAACCGTGCGTAAGTCTGTCACCTATATTGGGATCAGGGTTCATTGCTTCATCGTGAATGATGCCATTGCCAGCCTTCATCCATTGTGCGCCGCCGGAATAAACTTTTGCATGATGACCATTGCTGTCGAAATGATCCGCTTCGCCGTTCAGCACATAGGTTAAAGTTGAAATCCCACGGTGTGGGTGTGCTCCATCACCATTTACCACCTTGCGGGGTTCGTCAGCCGCATGCAGGATCGATGGTACATAATCCAGGAAAACAAATGGGCCTACTGCCCGAACCTCATGATCGGGAAATACACGATAAATCTTATACTCCCCAATATCTGCCCTGCGGCTATGCTTGATGGCAATAACTTTCTTTTTCATAATATTCCTTTTTATGTCTTTTAATTGATATTCAAACTAACAACACAAAGATGGTGTTGTCGGCAGCCTGAGGACGATGACAAATGGTATAAAAAACCGGTGATAAATGTCAACGCCTCTGCAATTACTCCGACACTTGCGGTTAATAAAAGAATAGGCCGTAGCCTTTTTTAAAAACGCGCATCTTAGAGATCATGCCTTAGTGGCCCAATTCTTTTCATCTTCGCTTTGTTTTGCCCAGTTGGGTAGCGGAAATCCTTTTCTTTTATATACTTCCATCAGGTATTCGGGGAATATTTCTCTGGCAAAATTGGCTTCCGGTTTGGCCCAGTCACGGAACCATTCTGTTATCATAGCCACCGTATTATTAGGCACAGCACCCGCCTGGATCAACCGCATTACAGCCATATCGTGTTCATCCTTTGACCGGTCTCCAACAGCATCTTCAATAAACATTACTTCATAACCCTCGGCAAGTGCTTCAACAGCCGGGTAGGTCAGACAGACGGATGTAACAATGCCGCCCATGACCAGTTTTTTTCTACCGGTTGCCTTAACCGCTTTTACAAACGTTTCATCTTCCCATGCATTCATGGTAGTACGGTCAATTTCTTCAATACCAGGCAAAGCTGCCTTCAACGCTGGAATGGTTGGCTTTTCAATCCCCATCTTTACCGCCACGGTACTTAAAACAACAGGGATACCTAATTTTGTGGCCATCTTTGCCAGGGCTACTGCATTCAGCTCAATCAACTTCAGATCCCTTTCATGGATATTATCCATCACTTCCGGTTGATAATCGATCAGGATAAGAGCACTGTCTTCTGCTTTCCAAATTGCATTTGATTTCATAACATCTTTTTTTTAGTTAAGAATTTTTATTTGTAATTCTTCGTAAAGATGCTATGGTGGCAGGGTCTGCAACGATGACAAATAGTATGAAAATCTGATGATAAAAATCAACGGTATTCTTTAACTTTTGTCATTGACCACGGGCGCTTACGTTGTAGATAGACCTGAAGAGGTAGCAGAAAAACTTCTGCGACATAGTAAGGCACTCGGAGGTATCTCAAGATTTACTTTCCAGATGGACAACCACGGACTTACTAAAGAACAGGTGTATCATTCCATTGAACTGATCGGTTCAATAGTAATTCCGTTGGTAAATGCAGCAGGTGATTAAAGTGTGAATGCAGTTTTGATCTTGCTATTTTTTCAATGCGTGGCTGCGCACCCTGCTGAGTGTTTCTTTGGTAATACCAAGATAAGAGGCAATGATGTGCTGCGGGAATCGCTGAAGGAATTCAGGATATGTTTTTGCTAATTCCGCATACCGCTCTTCAGCAGGCAAACTAATAGATGCATTGATCCGTTTCAAAAAGGCGATGGCATGTTTTTCATCTAAGGAACTACTGAGCTCGTTTAGCGCCGGTATTGATTTAAATACTGCAACATTAGTTTGCGTAATGGTAAGTATGTCAGTATCTTCCCAGGCATCGATGTTATAGTTGGAAGGCGTCAACATCACAAAACTCTCACGGTCGCCTGCCCACCAGTTTTCAATATAAAGCCGGACGATGTGCTCGGTGCCTTTATCGTCTACGCTATATTGACGCATGGCTCCTTTCACTACAAACCCCATATACTTGCAAACATCTCCCTCTTGCAGAAAATACTGGCGTTTGCGTATCCTGCGTGGCGTAAAAATATTTTTGACGATGTCAATATCGCTTTCGGTAAGCGGAGTGGACGCGTGTGAGTTTATATGTTGGATCAGTGTTTCGTGCATAATGTACCAGGAATAGTAAAAAAGTCAATTCTCAAAGTTTAAGATAAGCTTTTTATTTGTTTTATTTGACACGCCCAACATAGATATGTCGAGTTACGCAATCTTATTCTTTTAGACTATCCTTTACATGGAGAAGCGGCATTAAGACGAACTCCCTTCGCACAAGGCCATCGAAGAGTTTACCACAATTAACAGCCATAATAGTAGTAGTAGTAATAATAATAATAATAATAATAAATTGTCTAAACTAACACTGTCCTAAAATCGGAAAGGCTTCAGGTATAGAAAACAAAACAAATGAACCTTCTATTCATTTTTTAAGCAAAGTTGATTCAATCAAATCGTGTATATCTATTTTAAATAGTAATGAAATTTTGTAGAGAGTTTCAAGCGGAAGTTGATGGCTATTAGTGGTCCAATTTGATACTTTTCCTTCAGTCACGTACAGAAAAGTTAAAGAAGCAGGAGCACACAGTTAAATATGCCATTATCGGTGCTGAAGGCCCAACAGGAAAATATTTTAGCGAGGAATACAATCATGCAAAGGAGAAATTCCCTGGTAGGCTGAAGCTTTACAAATGAACCTAATCAGATTGTGTTTGCGAAAGTATTTTGTTGATAATTTCGTAAACACAACTGTTGGCAATAATTGTAACGCGACACTACTACAAGACCGAGTCAGCAAAAATGGCCTGATAGATGTGGGTGATGCCAGTTGGAACATATGTCTTAAAATCATGATTATGGAAAAGCAAATTCAAGATTTATTCATAAAAGCGTATTCTGCCTTCAATGCAAGAGACATTGATACTGCGCTTGCGACAATGCATCCAGATGTTCAATGGCCAAAAGCATTTGAAGGTGGTTATGTAAGTGGACACAATGAAATAAGAAAGTATTGGACAAGACAATGGGCAGAAATAAACCCGAAAGTTGAGCCTGTTGGATTTCGTGAAAGGCAGAACGGAACTTTAGAAATTACAGTTCACCAAATAGTAAAGGACTTACAAGGTAATCTGATGTTTGATGGAACGGTAAAGCACATTTACACTTTGCAAGACGGCTTGTTACGACGAATGGATATTGAACTTGCATAGACATCCAGACTGACTTCTATTATTCGAAGGAGACGATGTTCATTTATCGCATGAGAAGTTAAATGATTTTATTGAAACACATCTTTAGAAACAACTGCTTCTCAGAAGGAATAAATCCAAACAACAGGCATATCATCAACGTTTGTAAGTTGGGTTAGCAAACAGTTCGGAAGAAACACAGAATATCAGTACAGCAGAAACGCAACTGCAAACAAAACGAACTCAAAAGAGGAGGCAGGAGTTCTATTTCTAAATAGGAGTAAGAGAGTTATAGGTGAATACAGAATATCTTCTGGAGGTATAACTGGAACAGTTATGGATATACGAATTATCCTTGGTATTGCCCTCAAATGTCTCGGTTGTGATATTATAGTTGCCCATTCTTTACAGCTGATGTTGCTCAAATAATAACTGCAGCCGCTTTTTAGAATTGGCAATTAAACGTCATTATTCATTCAAAAACGCAACGACCGTATTCGCCAGGACAGGTGATGCAAAAATATTATAGTGTGTAAGTCCCGGTAAGATGGCCAGACGATTCTTAGTAACTCCGGATCCATCCCATCCCCCATCTCTCAATCCACCTCCCAGCAACGCAAAAAATGCAGCAGCATTTGCCGGCGAAACCCCATCGGCATCACCAATTACAATCATTACCGGAGACTTGATTTGCTTGATACCTTCAGTCCAATCAAAATTTTGATTGACTAATTGCCCAATCTTGATATTAAGTTTCGTCCAGTCACCCGGGTTTGGAGCCTGGCTTGCATAAAGAGGATACAAAGGGGACTGTTTCATTCCATCTGCGCTAGCCGCCCCGACATTTTTCATCGCAGCATTCATTTCGGGATACCAAAAATCCTTTTTATAAGGCGCCGACACGAACACGGCCTTGTTCACCATTTGAGGATGCCTGATCAGCATTTGAATTGCCACAGCACCTCCCATGGAGTAACCCATGATATCTGCTTTGTCGATGTTCAAATATTTCAAAAGTGCTGCCATATCATCGGCCATTCCTTCTGCGCTTAATGGCCGGTCTATATCAGCAGTTCGGCCATGCCCTTGCAGATCCACGGCAATAACTTGCCTTTTTTCCGAGAGAATTGGGAGAATAGGTGCAAACATGTCAATCGCTCCAAATGCTCCATGCATTAGGATCATAGGTTTCCCGTTTCCATAAATTTCATAGTAAAGTTTAAGACCATTAACCGGCGCATATCCAGATTTGTAAGGCGCGATGGAAGCAGGATTTTGCTTCGAACCACCACTTGGCATGTTTTGAGCAAAAACTGAAACACATAAAACTGAAATCAGAAGTATTGTTGCTGCTCTTGATAGAATAAATTTTAGCATGTGACCTAGTTTTGGAGTGTTTGGAAGAACATTACAAACTTAGATCGGAAAAAGAAGGAATCAAAGGGGGCGATGCGACTAGTTGCGGGCGGAAGTGCGACATTTAACCGCCAATTTTTTAGAACACGAGCTATTTTGGAAATAAAAAACCCTGAGTGCTATTTGCAGGCGTTAGCTGCGGTCCAGACCGACATTCAATGTTCAGCAATAGTTCGTAATTTCATCAACATAACCCAAATCGTATCCGTATCCGTAAAAGTGAAGTTCCAATAATTCAAATGTCCTAAACTGCCATTTTTGGTACTAATAAAGCTGATAATTATTACCTGAACCCCGAGCCGATCATGAAATACACAAGGCTGTCTATTTTTACAAGTTCGCCAGTTCTATTCCTACCAATTGTAAAAGTAGTGGCAATGGGACGAGGCAAAAAAACCAGCATAAAATATTTGTTTTCAACAAACTTTGAGTTTGAAGCAACGGACCTGAAAGAAAGGAATGTGACATTTTCACGCTCGCCATCAACATAAAAATAAGATTTGGACAACCAGAGGCATTTTACGGCATGCATTTTTTCACCTAAATTTTTCAGCTTGGCTGTATCGTAATTGAATCTTACAACAGCTGAATACAATTGCTGCCAGCTATTTTCAGTATTATAGATATAGCGCACAGTATCGGTGTTTATTTCTAATACAAAGTAGTTGAAGGACTTATCTGAAAACCCTGCCGAAAAAGGTTGGTGCGCATACAACTCCTCATATAACTGTCGCATTTCTGTTATAGTCTGCTTGTTCTCAAAGTAATAATCTGCCGATTTGCGATTATCAGAGCAGAAAACAAAAAATGCTGGTAGAAAAAAAATAAGACCATATTTTTTAGTTTGCTTCATCAGTTATACGTGTGATGGTTGTCACGCCAAAAATCAATTGCTGCAAGCGCTTGGAGGTTATCAGTTGCTGCGTTCTCAAGCCATAGTCCCAATATTGAAATTCAATCATATCGCCAATCTTGTACATGTTATATGCCACAACGAAATGCGTAGGTGCTTGCAGTGTAACTAGTGAATATTTAGTCGGGTAGAGATATTTACTGTTTAGATACAACACTACAACACCTTTCCGTAGTTCGCTGGAAATATAATCGAAAAGATTGCTAACAAAAGGCTTTAAAATATCAGAACCTCGTGAGGTGAGTTCATCATCGGTAAAATCAGCCAGCATACGGTTGAACTTTGCGTAATTGGTGCCTGCCCAGATGGTACTCTCATCCCCCGGATCATAATTAAGATTAAGGATATTGATGTACCCTTTAAACTGATCGGCCAGTGTCAAAAACCAAAGCTGATCTGCATGTAGCACATCAAGATCGCCCTTGTTGTTTAAGATGCCTGCCGCCTGCCGCACTGCGAGTGAGGGAATTAATGTTTTCTTTTTGAGCGACACTTCACCGTTGTGATAAAGTGAGAGAATGTAGTGAATATAGAGATCAGGATGATATTTAATAAGCAGGTGTGTCATAGCTGCATAACTGCAGAAATTAGTTGACCTGCCCTGGTTGATTTTATCGGGAAACAGGATGTTTCGCCTGACATTATCGTAAAAAAGTCGGACACTAACACCCGGCCAGAAAGGAGAGGCGGCCGTTGTATCTTCTTTGCTTAAGACATCCAGTGCTTTTAATTGCCTGACATGTATGACGGAATCGAAACGACGACTCAGTATTATAACATTTGCCCGGATAACAGTATCTTTTACTTTTAAGCCTGAATCAGTAGCATAATCTGAGTCTGTTCTATGACAACCTGCAATAAATGCAACTAGCATCAATTCATATAAAAGCAAAGAATTTTTCACTCCATTCATGAATAAGCCTTCATTAATCCAAAGTTTGGAAAAAGTTTTCTAATGAAAATGTTTGAGCCTCTGTTAGTCGTTCACGACAAGACAGGCGCCTGATTTCAATTGGCGGTTGATGATAATTCCTGAACGTAATTAGAAGTAAGCATTGATTGAATTCACAAAGGTTAAACAGAACAAAAATTAAATGAATTAAACCAAAATTGATCTGGTGGGCATAGTCGGTCGTGGTTCGGATAGCTTGATTTTTTTCCTTTGTCAAATTTAAAACAGATGGGTTTCATATTTTCCAGAATCCTTTCCTATCGATTCTTCTTTAACAAAGACACAATAATCCTGCCGATACTCATTAAAATAAGGATGGTAGCTCCGATTTCAAAGCTTCCCATTTGTGTGGTAATATAGAAAGCTATTAATCCCAGAATCAAAACGCTATCACCAGTTTGAAGCTCGTTTCTCGATTCCTTAGGAAATTCTTCGGCCCAACTGGTAGCCGCCGCATTGCCTGATTATTTCGTCTTTCGTTCTTCCGGGGTTAGGGTCAGCGGGGTTTGGCAGACGTAAAATAGCGGCTTTTTTTTATTATTCAGATGGATGGGGAGTTTCGGTTTTTTCGGTTAGTAACCGGATGGGGGGGTGAGTAGTTGCCCGAGGCGATAGCGTTTTGCAGATCCCGTCCATATCACGTCATAGCCTAAGCGCCCGGCCGCAAGGGGAGGGTGTTGACGGAGGAAGTGGCAAAAAGAGAAATTTCTAATTAAGGAGTATGGAGGCAAACCTTGTCGCACTAATCCCTTAATAAAATGGAAACTATTGAAGAAATTGAATTTTCTCATCAATTCACAAGAAAGGAATACATTGTTGCCTACTTTTCTTTGCGATTAGCCAACAGCAAAATAGAGCATAGACATATTATGACCTATGTATAAAGTTTTTGAAACTGAGAGACTAAGAGTAAGACCGATAAATCTTCAAGACGCTTCATTTATATTGACACTGGTAAATTCAGAAGGTTGGTTGAAATATATCGGAGACAGAAACATTAAAGACATTGGAGACAGCGAACAGTATATTCAGAAGATTCTCAACAATTCAAAATACTTCTATAATGTTTTTGAACTTAAAAACTCCGGGATACAAATTGGTATCGTGACATTTTTATATCGTGACGACTATCAATATCCAGACATTGGTTTTGCATTACTTCCGGAATATGAAAAAAATGGATATTCTTTTGAGGCCTCAAGAACATATCTTGATAACATATTTAAGAACAATCTTGCGGATAAAGTACTTGGTATAACTGTACCGAAAAACTATAGCTCCATTAAATTATTACAAAAACTTGGCTTGACTTTTAAAGAAACAATAGTTAAAGACAAAGAACAACTATCTATTTTTGAAATTACCAATGAGAATAAATATGCAAGCAGGTAAAATGGGTCTTGCCCCGGGTTGGGCGTATTTTTTCGAAATATCTGTCAAGACAAATTAATAATTCCGGCGGACAGGCTTCGGATCCTAACGGTCATCATATGAGCACAATTTGACTGGAAGCGAGCAGATTTACTGCAAACCACTAATGTCAAAGGGCCAGTTTGCTTTTAGGCCTGCTGGTTAAAGCAATTACCATAGCAATACCAAAAAACTGAAGACAAATGATTGCACGAACAATTTCATTACCATGTCCTACAGAAGGATTTTGTATCGCGTCTGGCTAATGGAAAAAAAGAAAGAAAAGTAAAAGCATGCAAGCCAATAGCCATGCACTTAGCTCAGTCAATATGTTAAAGATAATTGCGGTGCCACAAGCGATCAATGCGGCTCCCACAAAATAGGTCCAGAACATGGGCGCACCCAAAAATTTTGGAACCATGGCAGACACATCCACCGGAAACACAAAATGACTGCAGCCAAAAAGGACAATCAGTAGTGCAAAGAAAATTCTGCCCAGAGGAATGGGAGTCCCTGAAAACGAACCTGCCATAACAAACGCGCCACCGCTATAAGCCAAGGCCTCGCCTGCCGCAAACCAGGTTACTATATTCGTTAGCTTATCCGGACTGATGAAAAGAATATATGGAAGGTGACATGTAACAATCAACCCAAGAAATAAAAATCCCAAAAAAAGACAGACATTTTTTGCGCTAAACAAGGAAATGGAAATTCCTGCGATGACTAGAACGACGCCCGTTAGAATAGGAAATATTTTGTAGGCATGTGCCCAGGCGGAAAACGGAGGTAAAATTTCCGGACGAAAATCTTTTATGATGATTTGATGCAATCCTACGGCAACGAAACTGAATCCATATAGGAAACGACCAATTCGTATTAAAGTATTCGAGTTCATGTATGAGTCGACTTTCGTAACGATTCTCAATATTACCCCGAATCAAATATAAAGTACTTTTGGCAGCTATCGAATGCAATATTGAAATGAGTATCTGCCGATGAACCCCCTCGGCGAGGCGAGGAATCTAACCCAATTCCGTTTTTTCAATATCTCCAATGCTTCAATTCTTGCGGGAAAAGGAAAAAAGAAAATCCGCGGCAATCCAAACTCAAGAAACCTTACCATTTGGAATCAACGGCAGCGTCGTTAGTGCGACGCCAGTGGCATCCAGAATAGCATTGCGGATGGCAGGCGCGACCCCCAGGATTCCCGATTCGCCTCCACCTGCGGAGGGAAGATCTTTTCGGTCGATTAGTATTATTTCAATTTGAGGAATATCGCTGAAGCGTGGAACGCGATAGGAAGAAAGGCTTGAATTGAGAATTTTCCCGTTTGCAAAATCAATTTTTTCAAAGAGTGCACCACCCAATCCCTGGATGACTGAGCCCATAATCTGATTTTCCAGGTGATGCGGATTTACAATGGCGCCACATTCAAACGCCTGAGTTATGCGGAGTACTTTTACCTCTTTGTCGTCATTTACTTCTACTTCGGCGCAGGTGCCCACGTATCCTCCTTTTTCAAATTCCCCCGCTATACCATAGCCATGACCGTTGGCTTTGGAAGCGCTCCACCCGAATGCCTTTGCTGCAGTTTGAAGCACAGCCTTAAAACGGGCATCATCTAAGTTCTTCAATCGGAAGTCAAGCTGGTCCATCTTAATTAACCTGGCGAGGTCGGTCACGTGACTCTCACGAGCGAACGTGTTCGCTGTCGCTGCGAGAGCCCGGTAGGAGCCTTGGCGTAAAGGCGTATTGGAAGGAATATGGGCCACGTGTTGATTTGCAATTTTGTATTGCGTTCCCATTCCGGCAGCGCCCGAATTGTAGTTAATAAATTTCCAACTGGTGATTGTTCCATCCTTCTTTACACCGGCTTCCACTGTAATGACGCCACCCGGTCTGAAATATGCCCAGGTAAATTCCTCCTCCCGGGTCCACACTACCTTAACAGGCTTTTGAACAACCTTTGCCAGCCGTGCCGCCTCGGGAGAGGCATCTTCGATGTGCTTTCCGCCGTATGCCGAACCAGTATCAGGCACAATCACCCGGACTTTATCTTTGTTCAAATTAAACAGTCGAGTCAGCTGTTCCTGAACGCCAAATGGCCTTTGTGTTCCTGTCCAAACCGTGAGTTTTCCGTCTGTCCATTGGGCCAGGGCTGCCCTCGGCTCTAGCGGAACGTGGGCGATATAATTTATGTTATAAGTCAGTGCATGTTTGAAGTCTGCTTCTTTTATTCCCACGCCTACATCGCCATTATTACTTTCCAAATCATTTCGCCGGCTCTCTGGATCCCGCCCCTGGTTGTGCGCCGTCGCGTTCTTTACCAGGTAGTCAAAAATGTTTGCATTGGAAGGCTGATCACTTACCTCACTCCATTTGGCGTCGATCAGTCGTAATGCCTTCCCCGCTGCAACTACGTCCTTTGCAACAACACCTATGAAATCCCCGTCTTGAACGACCGTAATGCCCGGCATTGCCTTTGCCTTAGAAAGGTCCGCAGAAACCAGTTTGGCATTAAAGGATGGCGGCCGCAACACTTTGCCATACATCATGCCTGCCATCACCATGTCAGAAGTATACTTATGCTTTCCCGTTATAAAGGACATTCCGTAAATCTTTTTCTCGGGGATTCCTGCCACTTTCCAATCCTTCGCGGCAATGAGGGGAACATCGTCTGATATTGTATGAAGGATGTCTTGTCCCTTTGTTAGCGCGCCGAATCCAAGTTTTTGATTGGTCGC
>PSRA01000115.1 GCA_003175695.1 Bacteroidota bacterium
GATTTTTACTTACTAGCCAAGGTAATCCGGCCGGAGTACTAAAATGCCCCACTATTCGTTTTATCTTTGCATAACCAGAGATAGTTGTTATTTATTCATCAAAACCCGACGAGAGCATTTGATTGCGAGTGCCCCACAAAGAGATCCGGCCGTCCCTGAATACAAACCTCAAATAGACGGCGCACGATTTTTGGCGGTCTTTGTTGTCTTGATCTACCATTTTTTTAGCTCACTTCAAGGACCAAATAAAATTTTTGACCTTACTACGTTTATCGCATTCTTCTTTGCACTGAGTGGGTATCTCATCACAAAAATTTTATTAGTAGCAAAGGAAATAGGCTTAAAGAAAGATCGAAAACGTGTTACGATAGCTTTTGTCTTTCTCATCAGGCGAACTTTAAGGATTTTCCCTGCCTATTATTTGTATTTACTCATTATCATGCTTCTTCCGGTAGGAGGCTATTATTTGAGAAACAACGCCGGGATGTTCTTTGGATATTTGTCGAATTTTCAGATCTACAAAGACCAGCTTTGGGAAAGATTTGCCACACCACATCTTTGGACATTGGCAGTGGAAGAACAATTCTACCTGATTTGGCCCTGGCTCATCTTGTTCATTCCAACTCGTCAACTGCCTAAATTATTCATCTTTCTTATTGCAGCAGGCATTGCTTTTCGGCTGACCTACTACGCGCTTCTGGGAAACGTAACACAGAATGTTCCCTTCACAGTGCTGACTCCTGCTTGTCTTGATAGTTTCGGATTAGGTGGTCTGCTGGCATATCAACATCTGTATGTCCGAAACAGGAATCCCTGGATAATGAGAGCCTGCGCTATGATCTTACCGTTATGGATCATAATGGCGTATTTTGGGTCGAGTATTTGGACGGTCGGATTCCAACGTGTATTCGTGTCTGTTTTTTCTCTTTGGGGTATTGAGGCAGCTAATACCGGACTTAAAAATCTTTTTGGCAGATTCCTGCAGAGCAAAGTGGTCGTTTACTTAGGCAAAATAAGCTACGGCATTTATCTCTATCATCTTTTTGCCGCCTTTTTCTTTTGGAGAGTATTTGAAAAGGTATCTGAATTTGCTTCGGGAAAAGGAGTAAGCCTGGCCCCACTTGGAAATTTCCTGGCAAAACCTTTTGTGAATTTTATTTTCTATTTCATAACAACAGTAACTCTTGCTACACTTTCATGGTACCTTCTTGAGCAACCATTCAACAACCTGAAAAGATTTATTCGCATCGGGCGCCCAAAAGCAAAGGATGCCTTGCAAAAGATTCCATTGGAGAAAGAACAGTTGGATCAAAAGCTTCATGATAGAAAAACAGGTTGACAGTGCTTTTTCAGCAGTGAACTTTTTGGGTCTCAATACCCAATCATTTTCTTGATATAAATTTTCAACACAAAAAATGCAGTTATCTTATTCAGATTCATGTTAGCAGCACGCTTAGCCTGCTTCATGGCAATGTCTGGCATTTTGTACTCGTGATACACCCTGTCGCTCATGCGTGCAAAATATTTGGAAAAATGTTGCATGGCATAATGCTTCAATGATTTTCTGTCTTGTGTTGGTAAATAATCCTGGATAATGTCTATCACTTTCTTGATGTCGTCAATACTCTGCCCCGTTATGAATGATTGACTCGTGATATTATCGGAATGAATTCTGTACATCGCCAATTTTTTTGGCGAATGGGCGACGGGAAAATGGGCAGCTATCCTGACCCACATTTCCCAATCTTCTCCATAATGAACAGCAAAAAAACCTCCCAGCTCTTCATAAACGGATCGCTTAACGACAATGGCCGGCGGTTGTATTTTCTGTGACCTGGCAATTTCATACAGCCAGTCCTTTATAATTCCGGGTTCGCTCTGGATAGGGTTGCTGTTATAAAGGAAGTTACCATCAGTGCCAACGTGGGTAAAAGCGGTAAATGCTGCACCGGCTTCCGGATATTGCTTGAAAAGCTTGTCAATTTCATCATAAAACCCAGGCTTTACCATGTCATCGCCATGCAAAATATGGATCCAGTTCCCCCTGGATCTATTGAGGCAGGTTTCGAAATTTCTTAAACTGCCGATATTCTTTTCCTGGCGATAAAACTTCACTCTCCCTTTGCCGACCCTCCTGACCAGCTCCTCCACATTTGCGTCCGTGCTGGCATCATCGACTACTTCAATTTGCATGTTATCAGGGCCTTTGTCTTGTAAAAGCACACTCCTGATTGCATCCTCAAGAAAGCGGCTGCAATTATAAGAGGGAATCATTACAGACCATTGGGGCCTGTTCGCTACATTAGGTAATGGCGCAATAACCGGCGGTTTCTCAGGTATACGGTCGTTCATTAGTCAACATTTAATCCTGATACTATAATCAACGACGACGCGTTTCAATTATTTTTTGGATGCGGAAAGGTTCTGGTAATAATTTTTCCAGTTCCTGACCCCATCCTGTAAGGCTCTTTTTTCGTCGTCATTCTTTAATTCTTTCTCCTGTCTCTTAATTACATCCAGGGTCCACTTTAACATCCACTGATTGTTTCGCGACATATTATTTTGATGAAAGAGATATGTGGCAATTTTATGGGTATGCCCATAAACGGGGAAATGCCGCATAATTCGGAGATTAATGTCATAGTCTTCACCTGCCCGTAAAGTTGGGTCGAAATGAAAGGCAAAGAAAAGATCTCTTCGATACATCACGGTCGCTTCCATCCCGATATAATTTCCCTGCAATAAAGATATATAATTGTTTTCCGGCCTTTCAGATGCGTTTTCAGAAGGTATTTGGTCACCTCTTTCGTCAACCTTGTCGTGTGCTCCTGAGACAAAAACAATATTTTTTTTTGAGGTAAAATATTGAAGGTTTGTCTCAATTCCATCTTCGCTCAACCAGTCATCTGCGTCGAGAAAAACAATGTGGCTACCATTACTGTGCCACAACCCGATGTTTCTCGCCGCCGACAGACCCACTCGTTCAACCCGCACATATTCAATGCCTTGGAATTTCTTGCAAACTGATTTAGGATCGTCATCAGAGCCATCATCCACAACTATTATCTCACAATTGTCATAAGTCTGATTTTTTACACTTTCTATAGCCCTTGCAAGAAATCTTGCCTGATTGTAACAGGGGATTACAACCGAAACTACAGGTGATACCGGAACTCGCATTTCTTCATACAGACTCTTTGGAATGGAAAATGGAAAATCATAACCCCGATCTTTTTTATGAAAATGGTAATAAATCCAACCAGAAAAACAACCGCGCATTTCCGTGAAAATGGTAGCATAACTTTCTTCTTTGCCCGTTCGCCACCTTTTTTTAATTCTGTTATAATAGTACCTGGTAAACAAATTGGAGAGTCTCACCAAGTTACCTTTGTGATCGAATTTTTCGTTTTGAATGAGCAGTGAGCAGGCCAATCCTCGCATGTAATAAAAGAGCTGGCTTATTAATTGTTCATTTGTCTGGCGATGCAAATGAAAAACAAATACCCGTGGATTGTATTCGCAATTCCAGCCGGTTGCCAGAACGCGGTACCAGAATTCTGAATCATCACTGCAGCCTGACGCGCCGGCGCCCAGCCTTATATCGAATCCACCAGCCAGGTCGAAAATCTCTCTGCGAAATGCCATGTTCGCCCCGGCCCCTATATTCCAGACCGGTACGCCATGATTGAGATGGTGAAGGAAGTATCGATGGTCAAAGGTTAATGGAAGATATCCCTTATTGAAGCCCCAATATCGTTCAAAATGTACCTGTGCTTCAGTGTCAAGTACCTCAGGCAGCACAAGTCCTGTTACGGCCATGGTCAGCCGATTTTCGAAAGCCTGCTTCATTTGTTGTGTCCATAGTTTGTCGACTATGACATCATCATCCGTGAAAGATATGATATTGCCTGTCGCAGCCTTCACCCCGGTGTTTCTCGCGAAACTGAGGCCTTTTTTTGCTTCGAGTATATATCGGACATTGGGATAATTCTTTAATAAATCCGCCGTTTCATTATTTGATGGAGCATTGTCAACAATGATCAATTCGAAATCTTTGTCGATCGAATTCAACAAGGAATCTATACTTTTCTTTAGGGTGTCTGTTCTGTTTCGTGTACAAATGATTACTGACAGGGTTTCTTTATTTGTTATATAGGAAGAGCCGATGCCCAGATCTTTCAACACGGAATGCAGTTGCTTAAATTGTCCTTTTTCCACCAGGGAAATCCATTCCTGGTTGGCCGCATCCTTTCGTTCAATATAATATTGAAGGGTTGGGATAATAGTTTCACCATACCATCGGACCACACTCGATTGGTTCTTCTCGCTTTCATTTAGCCATATATGTCCCAATGGAATTTTTTCGAACCACAAAACGATGTAATGATTTCCAGAACCTGGTTGGTAATCGTCCAGGTCTGAAAGCTGAAGATGAACAATCGTATAGGGGTATAAAGCAGGCATTCAGTTTAATTTTCAACAGGCTGCAGCAAAACCGGAAAATTGGGCCTCACAACGCCCACCCATTTTCCATACCATCCTGCATTGTCGCGATAATCTTCGACGTCAAAAGACAAACAAGACTCATAATAAAAAAGCCTTTGTGAAATATTTTTCACAAAAACGATTGATATGTAATAAGCACCATCATTTAGAAAATGTCCAGGGATTTCGCAGGTCCCCCGAATGAGACCTGGTTCGTAAACAGTGCGTGGCGAAGCCACATCAAATATGTAGTCTCCATTGAAATTTAACAGATGGACTCCGACTATCAAATCAGCATTGGCTTCATTTACATCATACCAAAATTCAAATTGAATAGTGAGTCTGGTGCGGATATCAATAACTTCAGACTCATTTACATAATCCGGGATTAATTCGACCTTTTTTATCCTAATGAATTCATTGCCCGGCGCCGAGTTCTTATCCTGGAACTCGTGGAGAAGATGTTGTGTCTTTTCACTCTTGAGATAATTAGCGATGACGGCTTCGGGGTTACCCATGTCAACAATTTCGCCCTTGTTCAGAACGATGGCCCGATGACAAAGGTTACGAACAGCCTGCATGTTGTGACTAACAAAAAGAATGGTTTTTCCTTTCTGCGAAGAAACTTCCTTCATTTTGCCAATGCATTTGCGTTGAAATTCAGCATCACCAACTGCCAGTACTTCATCGACTATCAATATTTCAGGATCAAGATGCGCGGCCACGGCAAAGGCTAACCGGACATACATGCCGCTGGAATATCTTTTTACCGGTGTATCCAGGAATTGTTCGACTCCTGAGAAATCCACTATCTCGTCGAACTTACTTTCAATCTCTTTTTTCTTCATCCCAAGAATATGCCCATTCAAAAAAATGTTTTCCCTTCCGGTCAATTCTCCATGAAAGCCTGTCCCCACTTCCAATAAGCTTGCAGTCCTCCCTTTCCCCAGGATTCTGCCTTTTGTCGGTAACGTAATTCTTGAAATTATCTTAAGGAGAGTTGACTTGCCTGCACCGTTCCTTCCCAAAAATCCCAAGACTTCGCCATGAGATACTTCAAAATTTATGTTTTTCAATGCCCAGATAAAATTCTTTGAACTACCGAATCCCGGGTCCATAAAATTTTCATCCATAGTTTTATTCTGCCACCAATTCTTAATATCCTCTTTGAGCGTACGCGAGCCAAGCAGACCGAGCCTGTAAAATTTAGAAATGTTTTCAGCTTTGATAAGTATGTTGCTCATTCGGTTTTTTTAAGAATGCCTACACTACATCCATCACTTTAATTTCCCTTTTATGAAAAAAAACCAATCCTGCAAGTAATAAAACTATTGAATTGAATCCACTGAGCAGGAGATATTTCCCATAAACAGGGTGATTGGAAAAAAATGCAGAACGGAAAGTTTCAATAATTGCAGTAAGCGGGTTCATCCAGAAAAGGAACTTATATTTTTCGGGAATGATTGAAACCGGATATACAATTGGCGACACAAACATAAACAGGCGCATGAGAAAATTAATGATATTGTCCAGATCGCGGTATTTGGCAGTAAGCACACTAATAATTAATCCAGCCCCAAGCGCAAAAATTGCAGTTTGAAGTATTAGCAAGGGAAGCAACAGAATATAAAGTGAAGGGTGGACATTTCGATACACGACCAGGAAAAAGAGATATATGAGGAAGAAGAAGATGAGTTGGAATGATAAACGAAACGTATGAAAAAGGACATTGCTAAGTGGGGCAATTAAACGTGGGAAATATACCTTGTTGAAAATATAAGCATTGGTAACAAATGTGTTCATGGTGCCTGTCAGGCAATCTGAAAAATAGGTCCAGATAATGCTACCCGGCAAATAAAAAAGGATAGCAGGTTTTATTCCGTCCGTGGAAATATTTGCAATGCGGCTAAAAATGAGGTAATAGACCAGGGCTGTAAGAAGAGGTTGCAAAAAAACCCAAATCGGGCCTAAAATCGTTTGCTGGTAACTGGCAATAATATCCCTTCTTACAAATCTGATCAGCAAATCTTTATAGTGAAAAATCTCCCTGATATTCAGATTGAACCAGCTTTGGTCATGTTTTATTTCCCAATCCCATTCGGATTTTTTATCAGTAGGCATCCTCTTTAAAGTAAATTTGTGCGCGGTCGACTAATGTCATTGAAGACAAGACGGGCATAATTCTGCGTCAAAATATATAAAATTTTCGAGTTTGTAGAGATAACTTAGTCATTGCCAATTCCGGAGTTCTGGTAAATTGGCATAGAATTTTATCGCATATTCTTATAAGTTGAACCATGAGCCTCTCCGTTTATAAAAAGAAAAGGACATTCAGCAAAACGCCTGAACCAAAGGGGAAAAAGGCGAAATCAGGCAGTGGATTAAATTTTGTCGTCCAAAAACACGATGCCACCCAATTACATTATGATTTTCGGCTTGAAATGGATGGTGTACTCAAGAGTTGGGCCATACCCAAAGGGCCCTCTATGGATCCCGAAGTCAAGCGCCTGGCAGTGATGGTGGAAGATCATCCTTTTGAATACAAGGATTTTGAAGGTATCATTCCTGAGGGTAACTATGGTGCAGGCACCGTGATGATATGGGATGAAGGGAAATATGAACCAGAGGAAAACGGAGAAGGCGACACAAAATCGCAAGAGAAAAATCTGCTTCGTCAATGGCATGAAGGCAAGCTAAAATTCATCCTGCACGGCTCAAAACTCAAAGGAAGTTTTGCGCTTTTCAAGGTATCAGGTCGTGGCGAAAATGCATGGCTCATGGTCAAACACAGGGATGAATATGCTACAAAAAAGGATATCACACTGTTGGACAAGTCTGTTAAATCAAAGAAGACAATAAAGCAAATTGAAACCACCAGTCACAATTATTACCAAAGCAATCGTTCCTCCAACTCAGATAATAAGAAGAGCTCCACTTCTGAAGTAAAAAAAAATCTCAAAAAAACCCCAGAGCGATAGTTGAATTTCTTTCGCAGGCAAAAGATGGACCGAGACCCGCGAATGTGAAACCGATGCTGGCCACTCTTGTGGACAAGGCATTTGATAATCCTGAATGGTTTTTTGAAATCAAATGGGATGGATACCGCGCTATCGCGAATTTGCAGGGAGATAAAGTAGATATTCGCTCAAGAAATAATCTTTCATTTAATGCCAAGTTCAAAGAAATAGTCGAAGCACTACAAGATTGGAATATAAATGCTGTGGTGGATGGTGAAATCGTTGCGATGGACGAGGAAGGGCATCCCAATTTTCAGCAGCTTCAGGGATTCGCAAAAGATGGAGGATCTGCAAACCTTGCCTATTATGTATTTGACATTCTTTGGTACGAAGGTAAGAATGTAACTAGCCTTCCATTGGTAACCAGAAAAAAGATCCTGGAAAACATTTGCCCCCCTGGCAATACCATTATTCGGTATAGTGATCATATAGTAGGTGAGGGGAAAAAGTTTTTTAAACTTGCTTTAAGTAAAGGCCTCGAGGGACTCATGGCAAAAAAAATGGATAGCGAGTATGTTTTGGGTTTTCGAACAAAGAGTTGGCTCAAAATTAAAAACAACCAGGTCCTTGAAGCGATTATTTGCGGATTTACTGAGCCTCGACAAAGTCGTAAGTTTTTTGGCGCGGTGATTTTGGGAAAGTATTTTGGAAAAGAGTTGAAGTATATCGGGCACAGCGGCTCTGGTTTTGATGATAAAAGTTTAAAAGACCTGCATAAAAAGTTCCAGTCTTTGATCACAAAAAATTCACCATTCAAATCCGTGCCGCATACAAACGCTCCCGTAACCTGGATCAAACCGAAGCTGGTTTGCGATGTCAAATATTCCGAGTGGACCAGCGATAAAATTCTACGTCACCCAATTTTCATGGGGCTGAGAGAAGATAAATCTGCAGAAGGCGAAAAAGATGTAACGATCGTTCGACCTCCTGCAGAAGAAAGCAAAAAAAAAGAAGTTATGAAAACGAAGGCCATTCCAGCGAAAAGAAAAACAGGTTCCGACGAGGAACCCGCTACGCAAAAAACCAAGACAGGGAAAGGAGATCCTTTTCAATCCGGTCAAAAGGATGTTCAATTGACTGTAGAAGGAAAGGAATTGAAATTTACTAACCTTAGTAAAATTTACTGGCCAAAGGAAAGGATCACGAAGGGCGACATGCTCAATTATTATGAACAGGTCATGCCGTTCATACTTCCTTATATGAAGGACAGGCCGCAATCACTCAACAGGCATCCAAACGGAATTGCCGGACCAAATTTCTATCAGAAAAACGTTGAAGGGAAAGTTGCTGACTGGATCGTAACTCATCCTTATACGAGCGAGTCAGATGGGGAGAAAAAGCAATTCCTGGTGTGTACGGGTGCAGCCAGCCTGCTATACATCGCAAATCTTGGTTGTATTGAAATGAATCCCTGGCACAGCAGAATTGACTCACCTGATAATCCCGACTGGTGCGTTATAGATCTTGACCCCGACGGAAATCCTTTTGATCAGGTGATTGAAGCTGCATTGACTGTGAAGAAGGTATTAGATGAAGTAGATATACCAGCTTATTGTAAGACATCCGGAGCCACAGGGATGCATATTTATATTCCATTGGCAGCAGCCTATTCATATGATCAATCGCGAATGCTTGCTGAATTAATTGTTCAGATATGCCATCATAGAATTAGTACATTCACCAGCCTTGAACGAAATCCTGCCAAGCGAAAGAAAAAAATTTATCTTGATTACCTTCAAAACAGAAGTATCCAAACAATAGCCGCACCTTATTCACTCAGACCCAAGCCAGGAGCCACCGTATCAACACCTCTGCACTGGGAAGAATTAAAAAAAGGACTAACACCTGCCTTATTTTCCATTAATACAATTTTACCCCGATTGAAGAAGGAAGGAGATTTATTCAAGCCGGTGCTCGGCAAAGGGATCAATCTAAGTCAAAAGTTAAAAAAGATTAACGAATTATTAGAAGCAGAATCTCATTGATCTGTGAATGCCTTGGGGACATTATTTCCGTCTTCTGGGGAGTTTATACCCTCCAAAAAAATTGATTGGTTCGAATTGACCCCAACACAGATTTGATATTATTTTCTCGTCAAAATAATGTGATCCTCCTCTTTGAGGAATTGAAAGCGGAAACCATTCGATGCGGCTCATTCACGCCGTAAAGAAAATTCTCACTTGCCATCATCGTTCAGTTGGCATCATTTTTTGAAACATATTTTCTATATAAAAAATATTTTTATGGCAAATACAAATCGTCCAAAAAAAGCAAACTCAAAGGTTGCCAGTAAGGGCAACGGAGAAAATTCTGAGCTGATGGAATTTTTTATAGACGAGTTGAAGGACATTCTTTGGGCCGAAAAACACCTGGTAAAGACATTGCCTAAAATGCAGAAAGCTGCGAGCTCGGATGAATTGAAAAATGCATTTGAAGAGCATTTGGAAGTTACTAAAACTCATGTTGATAGGCTGGAGCAGGCATTTGAAAGGATTGGGGAGAAGGCACAGGCAAAGACTTGCGATGCCATGGAAGGAATTACAAAGGAAGGTGAAGAGATTATAGAAGATACTGCTGAAGGCACGGCCACAAGGGATGTTGGTTTGATCATGGCAGCTCAAAAAGTGGAGCATTACGAAATTTCAACTTATGGAGGTCTGACCCAGCTGGCGAATACGCTTGGTCTGAGCGAAGTCGCAGATCTGTTAGCTTCTACTTTACAGGAAGAAAAAGATGCGGACGTTAAATTAACAGAAATAGCAGAGAACCATATTAATTACGAAGCTGCGCACGAACATGAATGAGGTAGTAGGCTTGACGAATCGGAAACAGCAAAAAGGGGGCTCAGGCAACGGCCCCTTTTTATTTTAAAGAGTGTAATGAAGCTGGACGCTGGATCCGGGATACTTGATGCCTGAACCGGACTTGCACGCAAGATAATTGGTGCCGAGTCTCCAATCCGGCCTCAAGTATCCGGCATCCTTCAACAACTAGTCACTCGCGGACTTGTCCAATAATTTGATTTTTGATAGTAAAAATTCTGAATCAAAGGGTTTGGCGAGAAAAAGGTCGGCCCCGGCCTGATATGATTTGTCTTCTGCATCGGGCAGGCCGGACATGATATAAACAGGAATATCTTTGAGGTAGCTACTCTTAAGTTCGGTGCATATATCCAGTCCATTGCCATGCTCGAGTTTAATATCTAACAATATTAATTCGGGCTGTAGTAAGGCTGCTGTATTCAGAATTTCATCCGCATCAGAAATGGGGCAAATCTTGCAATTGTAGCCTTGCAACAAGAATCGCAACCCATGCAACAGGTCGAGGTCATCTTCAACGATCATAATTTTTAACATGGATAAAGTTTAAGTATACCTTCCTATATAGTGCCAAAATTAATGGGCTTAGTACTGCAGCTCAGGGGGTATTATCGGGGTGTGATCTCTGCAAAAATATTCAATTGCGAATACTCTTACAAGATGGATCTACGAAGTAAAATCACGAGTAATTTTGTCAGAATTTTTCCCTGAAATTTTAGTTGAAAAGCAAACTACATAAAATTGGCCGTTGTCTGTTTTGATCTTTTCAAACTGGCAACGGCCGTGGGCACAGGTTAAAGAAAAACTAAATGGTCTATTCCATGGCCCTTACAGAGAACTCTTGCCCCTGTTGTTGCTTTTGGCCCTTGCGTGTTCATTTTTCTTCTCATTTTGCTTACTTGCTGGCTTATTTTTCTTATTCTGCTGTTCTTTTTCCTTGCCTTCCTGCGCATGTTCTTTCTCCTTCATCCTGTTCATGTTGCCATGACTCTTTTCGTGTTGCATAAAAAGTGTTTTTATTTCAAAAACTAAATTTTTAAAAAACCATGCCAATGAAAAAGAAATCATGAATCCATTTTTGTTTCAATTTTGCAGTTATGAGCTTGCGTCAAAGGACAGTCCACCTGACAATCAGCGGCAAAGTGCAAGGCGTGTTTTTTAGGGCTTCTGCCAAAGAAAAGGCAGATGCTTTAGGAATTAACGGCTGGGTAAAAAATACCCGCGAAGGAAATGTTGAAATTCTTGCCGGAGGAAATGAAGACAAAATGAAGCAATTCATTCAGTGGTGCCACCAGGGGCCGAGAGGAGCTTTCGTTCAGAAGGTAACCGTAAAAGAAGTTGAAGAGTGGGACTCAGACGGTTTTTCTGTTGTCGGATAATGGTTTATTTGATTATTTTTCGTCCTCCTCTCTGTCCTCTATCATTTCATCGATTTCTTTATCTGACCATTCCTTCTCTCTTTCTTTATTAGGCCTCTCCGTATTTTCAAATGCATTGGAAGAGCCAAGGGATCTTCCTGTTAATTCATCATTTTCCGAAGGCGTGAGATTCGGATCATTCTCTTTGACAGTTCTCCTTTTTATCATGTATATACGTTTTTTGATGATGCTTCGATTAAGGCTCCATTTGAATTACGCCCACATCTGTCATCTGGCCATCTACTACAACTACTGTTGTTTTTACCGAATTTCTAAACGGAGGTTTCCCTTCTATCATTAATGTATAGCTGCCCGGTTTCACATCATTGATCTGGAATATACCTGCTTCAACGGGGGCATTAAAGGTGTCTGCTAAAGAGAAAAGCCAGGCTTTCAAACCGGCATTGGTTGGGTAAACTGTTCCTTTTACGGGACTGTTCCATGCCAGGGAGAACGAGCTTAGTAGCAGGATTGCAATTAGAACTGTTATGGATAAAGTTTTTAGCATAAGCGATATTTAATAAGAAACATGAAATCGCTTGTACAAAGTTAAAACTGCCGGGCACTCTAAGTTGTTTATCTCCTGGCATTGAATCCAAAAAAATTATGCCAATATTTGCTCTACTAATTCTATGTCGGAAAATAGTGTTATCATAATTGGAGCTGGAGCGAGTGGTTGCATGGCGGCCAGGGAAATGCTGAAGGCGGGCAGAGAGGTATTGGTTCTTGAAGCAAAAGGGAAAGCCGGAGGTCGTATCCAGACTAGCTATCATCGTTCACTCATCCTTGAATCCGGTGCTGAGTTTGTTCATGGGAATTTACCCGTCACGATGGAATTATTAAATGAATTTAAAATCGGATGCTTTCATAGCGGCGGAAAGATGGTTCATATTGAAAAAGGAAAAGTGAAAAGGCAACCCGATTTTTTTGAAGGATGGAATCAAATGTTGGATGAAATGAGCAAACTGGAAGTCGACATGACTTTTGACCATTTCCTTTCGACACATTTTCAAGATGAGAAATATGCTGGTCTTCGGAATTCCGCGAAGCGATTTGCAGAAGGATTCGATGTCGCAGATATTAGGGAGGTTAGTACCAAAGCTTTATACAAGGAATGGCGTGAAGAAGATGATGATGGCCAATACAGAATTGACGGCGGATACCAGAAATTAATCGACGCTATGGCAGATGACTGCAGGAAAAGAGGAGGATCTTTTTTATTCAACCAAAAAGTGAATCACATTGGCTGGAAAAAAAATCGGGTTGAAGTAAGTACCGAAGAAGGAATGCAATTTCAGGGGACGAAAATAATCATCACCGTTCCTATCGGTGTTCTCAGACTCAAACCTGAAGAAGGAGGGATCCGATTTTTTCCGGAGATTGAATCTATCATTACATTAACGAAACTCATAGGATATGGTTCCGTCATAAAGTTTTTGGTAGAATTCAAAGAACCTCTTTGGGAACGCATTGGCAGCGGCATTGGGTTCTTCTTCGTGGAAGAGCTTATTCCCACCTGGTGGACGCAGGCGCCAAGAAAGGATTTATTGTTAACAGGATGGGTGGGCGGTCCCAATGCAAAGAAATTGGAAAACCAATCCGATGCATCTCTGAAACAATGCGCAATGGATGTTTTGAAGCATGCATTTAGTCTCGAAGACTCATCTCTTAAAAAAGTTATCGAAAACATCCATGTTTTTAATTGGGGAGCCGATCCTTTGATCAGGGGAGCATATTCATTTCCGGGAATACATACAGGCAGGGCAAGAAAAGAATTGAGCAAACCTGTTGATGGAACTTTGTTCCTTGCGGGCGAAGGTTTTTTTGAAGGAGATATGGGAGGGACGGTGGAGGCCGCATTGATAAACGGAAGAGATGTTGCGCTCGACCTTTTAAAAACTTTTTGAAAACCAGGCCTGAACAGGGTATTGCAAAAGGTTTATCTGAAGCCAGAACAGCAAGCGCGAAATTCCCTAAGAAAGATGGTATGTCTAAGAAATAATTTCCCTGGTGCAGCAATCTTTCCAGGCTCCTGCATCTTTCATAACCCGTTGATTAGCGCCCAAGAAAGTTAAATTTTACCGGCCGGGGTTCAACCAGCATTTTCTTGCCTATCTTAGCGAAATAATCAGGCTTTCCTTCTGCCAAAAACGAGGGTAAGAATAAAAAGTACAATAAAAATAAAGAATAGTAATTTGGCAATAAAGGCTGCACTGGCAGCGATTCCGAAAAATCCAAAAATTCCGGCTATAATTGCGATCACTAAAAAAATTACGCTCCAACGTAACATAATTTTATTTTTTTGATTGTAAAAGAAATTCCACTATGCAACACCGTTTGCTGATTTGGGAAGCTGACTTCTAACTTAAGAAGTGGGCAATCAAGGTGTTGAAATTCCTTCTTTTCCTTGAGAGTTCAATTTTTGTGCCTTTAGGAATTTGTTAGGAATAGGCCCGGTTTCGTGGAATTATTTCTTCGGTTCGGATAAATAGAATTCAAACCTGAACTTTGGATGCTATAGCCACCGACAAGTGGTATTGACTCGTGTGGAAAAGAATAATATCTTGGATTGAAGAATTACGTGTAAATTCAAATAATATTTATATGCGCACTATGGACGATTATCAGGTGTCTGAAAGAGGTTTGGTTAGTACGATTCATGTGCTAAAATCTGGCGAGATTATATCTTCCGTTCATGATTATATGAAAGTAGAGGATAGGTTTTCCTGGGTCGACAGGACTTATATTGTTTCGAAAATTCTTGAACTGCAAAAAAAGACAGATGAGAGAAAACGCTCCTTCATAGTAATATATGAGGATGGCAATCTCATTCGGGAATTTGTCAACGTGGACCAGGGATTTAAGCCTCTGAATTACTACAAATAGCTAATTCAATAGCCATTGGCTATAAATTATTAAGCCGGCACTTAGTACCGGCTTTTGTTTCTTTTGCGAGCGCTGTTATTCACTATTCCTGTTCGTCATTCTCTTGCTTTTCTTCATCGGTCAGATCACTGTCCAGATCCTCGCCAAATAAATCACTGCGCAGACTTTTCTCATTCAGTGGATCTCCCTCATCATCTTTGTCGTCTAATGAAAGATTATCAACAGGTTCTTCTTCCGTACTGGTTTCTTCAAAAGCGCTGTCTATTAGCTTTCTCTCCAAAGGCCCGACATTACTTTTCTTGTCGATTAAATCTTCATTTTCGCTCAAAACAGATTCACCTTCTTCATCTTCTGACGATATTGTTTCGTCACCTAGGCCGGCATATGGCGCGCTGTCATTGGCCCGGGCGGAAATATCTTTCATTTCAGGCAGGTCCAAAGTAGCCTGATCTCCCTCTAATTTAGGCTGATCGCGTTCCGGATCTTCCAGGTCCATTTTCTTCAGTCGTGAATTCTTTCTACTTTTCTTCATAGAAATTCCTTCAATATTTTAAAATAGGCGAGAACCTTGATTCTCTCGCTAGTGCAGGGCAGGCGAGACCCCGGTATAGTTTTTTAACAAATTCCGGTATTGAAAGTTGGGATATCAGTTATCTTTTTAAAATTTCATTCATCAACTAAAGAGTTGGATATGAAAAGTTCTTACAGATATTTAAGATGGTTGGTTCCGGCAGGTCTTTTTTTGTTGTGCGCAATAGCCTGCAGGAATAGTGCTAAATCTTCGGCTACGACAAGCGATACGACCAATCAGAACATCATGCATGTGCCTCAAAACAGCGATGCAACAAATCCTTCGCTGGCAGATACAGCTTACCAGAAACAAGACACTTCGAAAAGAATTAAAGATTCTGCCCACTAAAGCTTTAGTAAGCTTAGAGCGAAGAACGTCTAACCCTCGCTCTCCTCGCTGTTTCTTTGCTCTGTATCTCACTACAGGGTTTGGGAGAATTGTTTTAAATTTGAGATACAAAAAAGATTGCATATGCCGAGAAAAATCCTGACTCCATCGCAGGTAGAATCTTATCATCGTGATGGGTACATCCTGATAAAGAATTTCTGTACCAAAGAAGAAACGGACCATATGTATGAAGTAGCGGTACAGGACGATGCAATGAAAAATAATGCGCTCGATTTAAATGATCAATCGGGAAAAAAGACTCGTTTATCTCTTTGGTTTACGCCGGGTAACGACGTATTTGGATACCTCACACGTAGCGAGAAAATGGTGAGTGGAGTAGCGCAGTTGTTGGACAGTGATGCCCCCGTTTGTCATTTTCATTCCAAACTCATGCAAAAAGAACCGCGGGTGGGCGGAGCTTGGGAGTGGCACCAGGATTATGGGTATTGGTACAAGAATCAATTCATGTATCCCGATCAGCTGATCAGTGTGATGATCGCATTGACTCCTGCAAATAAAGAAAATGGATGCCTTCAGGTTATTAAAGGTTCACATAAGGTCGGGAGAGTGAATCATGGTTTTTCGGGTGAACAAGTTGGCGCAGATATGGTGATGGTTGATAATTGCTTGAAAACAATGGAGCTGGTATATTGTGAATTAGAGGCAGGCGATGCATTATTCTTTCATCCCAATTTGCTTCATCGATCTGAAGCAAATTTGTCAGCCTATCCAAGATGGTCCATCATATCATGTTATAGTTCCCAATCTAATCTGGCCTACAATGAAACTTCAACTTCCTGGAACACTCCTGTTTCTGTTGTTCCGGATGAAGCCATTTTACATTGGCAGGCAGAATCTTTGTCAAAAGCTGATTTTTTGAAGAAAGAGAATGATCCGGCACTTAAAGAAACAGGGTGGGAGAAGGAAGTTAAAGTGTAGTGCGAGTTGCCGTTCACAGTTGACTGTTAGTTCAAAGAAGTCTATAGAATAAACTGTGAAGGGACAACTAACCTGCTGGTCATCATCAACGCGCCTATAAATATGGTCGCTAATGAAAAAGATATTATCCATCACATACACCGGCAGTTTGCAACGCTGGCAGAGTTGGCCAATAAATCTACTGTCAGCTTCAACAAAATCCAGGTTCATCGTTTCAGGGTTCAAACCAAAAAGCTGAGAGCATTTCTTCGGCTTCTGCAAGCCAATCCATCTCAAAAAAAGAAATTAAAGATTCCGCGGAAAATAAAAAAAATCTACGAGGTTGCCGGTGAGATTCGCAATATCCAAAATCATCGAAGCTGGATCCATGATTACTTCCAAAATAAGAAAATTCCCAAAACTTACCTGGCCATGCTCAGGAAGAAACTGGATGAAAATAAGCAGGAAATGAGAGATAAATCGCATGGTGAGATATTTTTCAATAAGGAACGGAAAGAAATTATTCACAGGCTTGCGCGCATTAAAGATCAATCATGCATAGACACCTTTTTTGAAGAAAAAAAGCAAACTATCGGTACCATCCTGGCAGAAGAAAAGAGTGATGCGGTATTGCATGCCTTAAGAAAAACGCTGAAGGATCTCGATTACAATAAAAAGTGGCTCAGCCAATCTTCTGAGTTCAATGAATGGAAGTCGGAATTTGTTATGAAAGACCTGATTGATTTGTTAGGGAGTCACCAGGACTTCACTATTCACGAAATTTTCCTCTCTGCAGATGAAACGGCTCAATTGAATGGAACTGATAAAATGCTGATTGAAGAAGCTTATCGAGCCGCTTCCGAAAATAAAGCAACGATCAAGGAAAAAATACTTTTGAAATTAGCGTCTTTTGAAACTTTGGAATCCAGCCATTATTTTCATTAGCCTTTTTATACTCCTGATAATATACTTATCTTTCCCTAAACTTTGCTGCTTGCTAATTATTGGTTACCCGAATTGCCCGGGATTCTTATTCCTCCTTAATTTGGAGGGTTTGACTGCCGACATTCGCCCCAATTCTAAAAGGAAGCCAGGCGCGCAGCTTTTTTCTTTAAGTGGATCTCACATTTGTATTCCCGTTTCAACATGTCGTAAATTTAATAACCATGCACGTTCAAGCCGAAACCAAGCTAGCGATGCCTGCCAGGCAATTGAGCAAAAAGGAACTCAGTTATGTCGTTCGAGTTTCATTGATAGCCGCGCTCGGCGGATTTCTTTTTGGATTTGAGACTGCTGTGATCTCTGGTGCCGAGAAAACTATTCAAAACCTCTGGTCTTTGAGTCCTTCATGGCAGGGTTTCACTGTCGCTTCAAGCCTCATTGGAACAGTTTTCGGATCCCTGATTGCAGGAGTTCCAGCTCAACGTTATGGAAGAAAAAAGACGCTTAACATCATTGCAATTCTTTATTTGTGCTCAGCGCTCGGCTGTGCACTGTCGCCGGTTTGGATCCTCTTCGTTATATTTCGTTTCATCGGTGGATTGGCTGTTGGAGCATCCTCTGTCGTAGGCCCTATGTATATTTCAGAGATAGCTCCGGCGCATATTCGTGGCCGACTTGCCGGATCATTTCAATTAAATATAGTTACCGGCATATTTATTGCCTACTTGACTAATTTCCTTTTTGTAAACATCGGAGCTGATTCATGGCGATGGATGTTGGGGGTTATGGTGATACCAGCAGGATTATTTGCCGTCTTACTGAAATCAATACCCGAAAGTCCACGCTGGCTGGTTCTCAATAACCGCGATGAAGAAGCGATGGCTGTTTTCGATAAAACAGGTGAACATAATGCCATGGCACTAATTAAGGAAGAACATGAATTATCAAAGCAGGGGACCAAAGAAAATCTTTTCAATGGCAGATATCGCAAGCCAATCATGTATGCGGTTATCCTCGCCATGTTCAATCAATTGTCAGGCATCAATGCCATCCTTTACTATGCTCCCAGGTTATTCGAAATGGCGGGTTTTTCCCAGAGCCTGGCTTACCTGCAGCCAGTTTTTATTGGTGTTGCCAACTTGTTGTTTACTGTACTAGCCATGACATTTATAGACAAGTTTGGAAGGAAGACTCTTCTCATTATAGGTTCTGTCGGCATGATCATTTTTCTTGCATTGACGGCAGCTGCATTTAAAGGCGTCATATCCCCAACTAATATTATTTATTATCTGATTGGATTCATTGCCTTTTTTGCATTTTCACAGGGAGCTGTTATATGGGTATTCATTTCAGAAATATTTCCGAACTCAGTCAGGTCTCAGGGAGGCTCATTGGGAAGCTCTACACATTGGATTATGGCGGCGATCATATCCTGGACCTTTCCCATCATCTTCCTGAAAATTGAGGGGGGTGTTATATATTCATTCGTCTTTTTTAGTGTGATGATGTTCCTCAATTTGCTCTTCACCTGGCGGGTACTTCCGGAGACGAAGGGAAGAACCCTGGAGGATATTCAAAAAGATCTCGGCATTGTGTGATGGCTTGAAGAGAATTTTCTGTGCTCCGATAGAGATTATTCATCAAGAAATTTCAAGAAAATGTTTGACAGGAACAGGCAGGTTTTGACATTGGATGAATTTACAATTCAACAATATCGAACCATTCCGAATGCCACAGGAGAGCTGAGCACGTTGTTGCGCGACATAGCACTTGCTGCCAAGCGCATAAACGTTGAAGTGAATAAAGCCGGCTTGGTGGATATCATCGGTGATGCTGGCACCACCAATGTTCAAGGGGAATCCGTGAAAAAATTGGATGTGTATGCAAACAATCAAATGGTCGGGGTATTGAGGCATGGTATCAGTTGTGCCGGGATTTGTAGTGAAGAAATGGATGACATCGTCGTTTTCAATGATGAAATGAGTAACAAGAGCAAGTATGTTGTTATGTTTGATCCGCTTGACGGAAGCAGTAATATTGATACGAATGTATCTATCGGAACGATCTTCGGCGTCTACCGCAGGATCAGCGAACCGGGTAAGCCTTGCCAATTAAATGATTTTTTACAATCCGGATTAAAGCAGGTAGCCGCGGGGTATGTGGTCTATGGCTCTTCTACCATGTTCGTCTATGCCACACGGAGAGGTGTAAATGGATTTACTCTCGATCCTTCCATCGGAGAATTTTGCCTGAGCCATCCGGATATTCAATGTCCCGCGGACGGAAAAATCTACTCTGTTAATGGAGGATATTTCTCTCAATACAAAGAAAATGTAAAAAAGTTTATCAATGTCCTCCAAAACAAAACAAGGCAGGATGGTGGCCCATTGACCCAGCGGTTTACTGGCAGCATGGTGGCGGATCTTCACCGCACTTTAATTAAAGGCGGCATCTTTCTATATCCGCTTACCACCGAAAATCCTGATGGTAAACTTCGTCTGATGTATGAATGCAATCCGTTTGCTTTCATCATGGAAGTGGCAGGAGGTAATGCCAGTAGCGGTAGTCAGAGAATCCTGGAAATCATTCCCAGGAAACTTCATGACAGGACGCCGATTTTCATTGGTAGTAAGAACATGATTGAGGAATGTCTTGGATACCTGAATTCTTAAGAAAGCTCACAGTTTGTCAGTTGAGAGAATTTGACCTTAGTCGTCAAAAATAAGCTCAACCTGTTTGAAATGAATGACTGTCAACTATTCAACCAGCGGCGGCCAACTCAATAAAGCACTTTAACAAAACAATACAGCCGCTCCGCGTCACTTTGGGCATAATCTTTCGTCTAATATGCAGGGACCTAAGTTCCCGGTATATGAAAACGAAATCAACACAACAGGAAATTTTACTTAATACGAGAGCATCCTTTTCAAAAAGAAGGTGGAGTGAAAAAAATCCGGAAGATGCAACTCCCATGTCGGAACGCGAACAGCTGGAAAAAGCTTGCTGGAATGGTGTATTTTGGGAAATGGTTCCAGAGATCCTTTCTGACAGCAGAAAATCAATGTATCTCTGGCAGATCAATGAATTGAATTCATTCATCCAATTGGATTTAAGTGAATATCCGACACCCAAGGAAAATTATTATTCGCTTAATCCTTATGCGTCTTTGCCAACCAAGTCAGTCAATTGAAATTAGTTGATCGCCAGGTTGAATGGCAGAATGATTTTCTCTTCTCGTTAATTCTTTACAACCCATTTGTCCTCCAACCGACAAATATTTATCCTCCCAAGAAGCTGATTGTTGAATTCTTTCTGCGAATAATTATAATTTGTAGAACTTAAGAATCACTGCGAATCAATTTCCTCTCCGAATTAATTTTGTCTCAGAAAAAAAATTTCCAGACAACCTCCATCTGGTTGCCTCCGTATTCTGAATTCGCAGACGATCTCGCCGTAGATTTTTACAACCTGTCAATTTCCGGACAATGCTGCTGCCGGCGCCAACCGGTTCATTGGAGCCACTCTCCGTGGCTACCCGAGAAACGGATTGAATCAGTTTTTCTCACGAAAAAATTAATTGTATGAAAAGATTTACCAGAACGCTACCATTACTGTTGACGGTTGTTGTGCTTTCTCTTGCCAGTTGTAAGAAACAAATGCAAATTAAAAAGGAAGATCTAAAGGATTTTGAACAGGTTAATTTGGTTGATAACAACGGCGCCTTCGGTGCGGCACATACCGTTGGCAGTATGATGAATGCATGGGGACTTACATTTTCACCGGGTGGAATCGCTTGGGTAAATGCCGAAGCCGGCCATGTGAGTGAATTGTTTGACAAAGACGGAAACACCATTCGGCCACCCGTAGGAATTCCTTCTCCTACCGGGCCAACCGGTGGTATGCCTACAGGAATTGTTTTTAATGGAACGGGTCAGTTCAGGCTTTCCAATGGGGCAGGGGCTTTGTTCATTTTTGTGGGAGACGACGGTGTTTTATCAGGATGGAACGGCACGATCGGGCCCAATGCTGAATTGGTCAAGAATAATTCAGCGACAGCTTCTTATTTCGGTTTGACGATGTCATCCGTCGGAGGATTGAATTATCTCTACGCTGCTGACTTTAAAACCGGAGCCATAGATGTATGGGATTCAGCCTGGAACCCGGTAACCAGCTTTCCGTTCAAGGATCCTTTCCTTCCAGCCAGTTACTCTCCTTTTAATATTCAGGTTGTGGACAATTGGATTGTTGTTAATTACGCAAAAGTTGGCGCAGATGGTAGTGAAATACATCAGGTTGGATTGGGACTGGTCGACATCTTTAATCCGGATGGAACTTTTGTAAGACGGTTTACATCATTTGGTCTATTAAATTCGCCATGGGGTATAGCTATGGCACCTCCTAATTTCTTTGAAGATACAGACAATGATGCGAACGATGCCAAAATAAGTACAGGCAATAGTAAATTAAGCAGTAATAATAGTGAACCGATTATGTTGATTGGAAATTTTGGAGATGGTCATATTAATGCATACAGCCTGGATGGAGAGTTCATCGGCCAACTTCGCTCAGATGGCAAGACATTAGTCATTGATGGTCTCTGGGCTTTGCGTTTTCCACCTGCAACCGCTACTGCAATTGATCCAAATCGTTTGTATTTTACAGCGGGACCGGACGAAGAAACAAATGGATTATTTGGGTATCTGATTAAACATTGAAATTTCATCTGCAAGAAAAAATCTCCGGCTTCGGAGATTTTTTTTTGCACCTGATTTAGGTGGAATCGATACCTTTACAAAAGCAACCTTGCGCAGAATATTTTTCATTCTCCCCACGAAAACGACACTCTCTTTCCAGAATTTTCATCTTTCATTCTAAAATCAAAGGAGGTACTCATGTTTGTACGACTCACTTTCCTCGATTTTCTTCCTCATCAGG
>PSRA01000173.1 GCA_003175695.1 Bacteroidota bacterium
TTAATTTTTCCTCGACGGAGAACTCTTTTACGTTGGACATATTTTAATAATAATAGTGAACCGGATTGGTTGGTGTATCCGATTTAAGGACTGCAAAGTTATGATATTTTTTCTTCAAAATATCATGTAAAAGCTCTACCGTAAACTGCTCACTCTCAAAGTGCCCGATATCCGCAATAACCATCCTGCCATTGGCGTCAAAAAACTCATGGTATTTGACATCTGCAGTGATATAGAAATCGGCACCTTGTCTTAAGGCATTGGAAATCAAAAAACTACCGGCCCCGCCGCAGATAGCTACTCTTTTTACCGGGTTCCCGGTCAGTTTGGTATGTCTGATTACAGGCACCTTAAATCGATCCTTTATAAGGGCCAGAAAGGCCCCTTCCGGCTGGGGATTTTCAAGTATTCCGATCAGGCCAGATCCGGCCAAACCTGCTGAATTGGCTATCTCAATAATGTCATAAGCCACTTCCTCATAGGGATGTGAATCCAGCAGAGCCTGAACAACCTTTTCCTGCAAATGAGCCGGGAAAATCACTTCCAGCTTCAGTTCCGGCTCATAGTGGCGTTCGCCCTCCTTTCCGACGAAGGGACTTGCTCCTTTCCCTGCCTTGAACGTGCCGGTTCCGGGTGATTGAAAACTTGTCTCGCTATAATTGCCAATATGGCCGGCCCCTGCCGCAAACACCGCCCCACGAACTTTTTCTATCTGATCAACGGGTACGAAGGTGAAGAGTTTTTTGAGTGTGGAAGGCTTGGGTGACAACCATTGCCTTTCTGTCAATCCCAGTTTATCTGCAATTTTTCCATTCACTCCATTCATGACATTATCCAGGTTGGTATGAATAGCATAAATCGCCACATCGTTTTTGATGGCCGTAATAACAGTTCGCTCAACATAATTTTTCCCATTAATCTTTTTGAGCCCGCCAAAAATGATGGGATGATGAGTTACAACGAGATTGCAGTTTTTCTGAACAGCCTCTTTAATTACTTCTTCTGTTGCATCCAGTGTCACCAAAATGCCTGAACAATTCCAGCTATTGGTACCCGTTAGAAGACCTGCATTGTCATATGATTCCTGCAGGACAGGGCTGGCCAATGATTCCAATAATGAAATGACTTCCTGAATTTGCATGAGAGACTTTTTGCAAAAGACAATGGACCAATGAAGTTAAGAGAAATCACTCCATGACAGGATTGACTTATCCGGTTTTTTTATTGTACAATTTTCTCGACCCGCGTTAGCTTTCCATCTGAGTTGACTCCTTCCAAAACAATTCTCAGTCTTCTTGAAATATCGTTGTTATAGAATTGAATGGTCGTTTTGGGAGTGTTCTTATCGAGAAGAACATAGGGTTTCCAATATAAAGTGCTTCGAACATCTTCAGTTGTGTTCAGGTCATTAATCTGGCTATAGTCGGGAGAATAAAATTCACGTACAACCGAATAGCCAATGACGATGCCTTTGTCCAGGCCTTTGAACGTCGCGTCGTCTCGTTTTTGTCCTTTTTTAGTATATACCGCGATCGAACCATTCGCTCCACCACCGAACCCCAAGCCTGACCCTGGCCGGAAGACTTTCACATAGGCAATATCGGAAACTGATTGTGTCTTTAGCTGCTGAACGTCTACAGGCATTTCATTCAAAAACACGGAAACTGGAGAGCCTCGCCATTGCATGCCGACGTTGGGGCCATTTACAGTAATCATCAATCCTGCCACTTTCCCCTGGAGATAAGTAAAAATATCAGGATACGCCGCCGCTACGAGGTCATTGGCAAGATCGAAGTTGTAAGAATCTCCACCCGAAAATAATCCGGAAGCATATTGCTCGTCTAATTTTTGCAGGGCTGTTTTTTGTCTTCCCGTTACGGTTACAGCTGCAAGTGTCTTTACTTTGTTGTCATCAAATGGCCTGATCTTCGCAAATTCTTCAGCGATAAATTTGTTTCTTCTCACGATCATGGAATCCATGCCACTCCAACCGGAATTAAGAAGAGGAGACGGTTTGGTTTTTTTAACTACAGGAAGCAACCCGTTTGAAAATACAACCGCATATTCGCTGGCAAGTTTCCTGTTTACGTTAAATTGATAATAAGCTTTGGCAGTGTCATAAAATCTAAGGCCACTCACTTCAAATCTGCCGCCCTTCGTCCTGGGCACACCGTACATCTGGGAACTGGAATCTTTTCTCTGAAGAATCACATTGACCGCTTCATCAGAAGCGATCCTGCCGGGATCCACGCCAAACACATCTGCGCGAATGGATAAATAATTTTCGACCGGGTATTTGATGACCGGGGTTTTTCCTCTTGCCAGTTGCTCCCACTTAAATTTTCTCCATCCATGTGTCAACATCACGAGATCGAGTTGTTGCGCCAATGAATCTGAAGCATTCGTAAAATAATAGGCCGGGTTGTGAACATATCCATGAAGCTCACCGGTTAGCAATAACCTGGAAACGATATTGTCCTGGTATGGCTTGTCGCCATCTGCATCTGCATCAGTGATTGAAATGGAAAGATTAGAACTAACTGTATCCGGCACGTCGATTTCTATTTCATTCTTTGCTCTTTTACCCAAGTTCTTGCTAAGTACATGAACCTGGCTGGCAAAATCAAAATTCTGATTTTTAATGAAAATTACCCTTTCCGCAAGGGGAAGGTTATTGGTGGAGAACAAGGTTATTTGCAAAACACCCGCCGGAAGTTGGTCGGTCGGAATGGCTCCCCCGCTCATGAAATTGTCTTTGAGATTGACAATCGCCTTGTACACCAATTGCTGGTTCATGTGAGCGATGATCGTCACTTTATCAAATTGATGTGAATCATCAGCGGATCTGGCAACAGAGAAGTATGCCTTCTTATTGCCGCCCATTACTCGTAATGCCACGCCCGATTCTTTGACGGCAGGAAAATCGGTCCTTCGTTCTTTGCCTTTTTCATCTTTCCACAGCGCGTAAAATGTATCGCCCTTGTCCGGCGATATCATAAACTTCCCCATTCCATCATGCGTTGAACTGAAGTCAAGTATATTTTTACCCGAAGCATCTTTGACTACGCCCTCCACACGAATAGGCAATCCATATGCGTCAGTAGCCTTGAATGCAATGCTGTTTTCTACTCCTGTTATCATCTCGCCACCTTCCGGAAAAATTTGAAAAATGGGTTCAGATGGGGCTTGCAGAGCTGCTGCAGAGTCTCTACCTCCTAAAATCGGAATATCTTTTTCAAAGAGTAGTGTGGTGTCGAAGTTGAGCATCCATGCGGTGTACGCCCGGAAATGGATTCGATTTCCCTTGAAGTCGTAGGGAATTTCAAAATTACCGGAGGCAGTGGACTCATATAAGGGAGCAATCTTTTTTTGAATCAGGTTACCATTGCCATCCGAAAACTCCGCATAGAAATTTTTGCTGATGGGCGAGAGATCTGTGCCGGTAAACAAATAACTTTTGAACCAAATGGTTTCACCCGGAATGTATACATTCTTATCGAAATGGACATGGATTTTTTCCTGGGGAAAACTTTCAGCATAAACACTCATCATCGAATCTATCTTTTGAGCAGAAGCAAGAACAGGTAAGAGAAAGATCACCCAGAACCAATAGGCCCATCTAGTTTTATTCATACGGTTGAAATTAGTGCAAATCTAAATAACCAGATTTTAACCAGCCCTCTGATTAACAGGTTTTTTAGAGATTTACGAGAAATTCGGATATTGCGAGCTTTCATTTGCTAAATAGTATTTGCTAAGTGGTAATGGTAGCGATCGAAAATGTTGTCATTAACTCTGTCAGCAAATAAAATCAAAATCATTAGAGTAATTTCAATTTTTCGTGAATGGGTAAATACGATCAATACAAAGAGAAAATGCAAAAAATCGCTGACGTGAAATACACATTGGCTGTTTTGCAGTGGGACCAGGAAACCTATCTTCCACCAAAAGGAGCGTCATTCAGAGGAAGACAAATCGCCAGCTTGTCTGAATTGGTACATCAATTGTCCACTGAAGAAAGCCTGGGGCATTTGTTGAAGGAACTGGAAAATGAAAAAGGCTTGTCGGCTCATGAAAAGAAGAATGTTTCATTAACCCTGGAGGATTTCAATAAACAAAAGAAATATAGTCCAGCTTTTGTAAGGCGATTGAGCGAAACTATTGCCAGGAGCTTCCATTCATGGCTTGCGGCTAGAAAAGAAAACTCATTTTCGCTGTTTCAAAAGGACCTCGCTGAGTTAATTGAATTGAAAAAGCAGGAAGCGGATATTTTAGGATATAAGGAACATCCCTACGACGCATTGATTGATGAATTTGAAAAAGGAGCTACGGTATCACTGCTCGACAAAACCTTTGCCGGTCTGCAGCCATCACTGAAAAATTTGTTGGGCGAGATTTTAGAAAAAACCCAGGTCGATGATCAATTCCTGCAGCAATATTTTTCCAAACAAAAGCAATGGGATTTTGGAATGGATCTCATAAAGAATATCGGATTTGATTTTGAAGCAGGAAGACAAGATATATCCGAGCATCCTTTTACCGTCAGTTTTAATAAAAATGACGTCAGGATCACCACCCGAATTAATGAGAAGGATTTTGGAAGCATGACATGGAGTTGCATTCATGAGGCCGGTCACGCGCTGTATGAGCAGGGACTACCAGAAAGCGAATATGGATTACCGGGAGGAGAGTATGCATCGCTGAGTATTCATGAATCGCAATCAAGACTATGGGAGAATAATGTCGGAAGAAGCCATGGATTTTGGAAATATCACTATCCAAAACTGCAGGAATATTTCCCGGATCAATTGCGCACAATTGGATTGACTGACTTCTACCAGGGAATTAACAAAGTGCAAGCCTCCTGCATACGTACGGAAGCGGATGAGCTTACATATCATTTTCATGTTATGATTCGTTATGAGATCGAAAAATTGTTAATAGAAGGAAATCTTTCTGTCCCTGAAATTCCGGCGTATTGGAATGAGCAATATGAAAATTATTTGCAGGTGCAGGTTCCGGATG
>PSRA01000145.1 GCA_003175695.1 Bacteroidota bacterium
AAAAACGGGCTTTATTTCAGACACAAAATTACTACAAATCTCAATTGGCCACTATCCGGAAAAGGTATCTTACTACTTCCAAAAGAAAAGTTTAAACATCAATTAATTTCTTAACATTTCGTTAGGCAAAAAACCGAATTCCTTCTTAAAAGCTTTAGCAAAATTACTCAGGTTTGAGAACCCGATGTCATGGCCGACCTCTTTGACCGAATACCTTCCTGTTTGCAGCATTTCCTTCGCTTTTTCCAACCTGTTTCGGTTGTAAAATTCATAGAGTTTCATTCCATAGACGGTTTTAAATTTAGTTTTCAATTTGGTTGAACTCATCATGGCTGCCTTGGAGAGTGTGTCGATTGAGGGGAATTTATCCAGCGTACCATTGCTCAGCATATCTTCCACATCTTTCAAAGCTTTGAGATCTTTCTCCTTTTCTCTTCTCAATTTTTTGCCCGTTTCATTGACGGTAATGCGCTTTTCGAGAAAAGTGTTCAGGAATTTCTCAGTGAGCAATAATATGCGGTTTTGAATCACCAGATTGCTAATCGGTAAATTCATGTCAGCGGAGTAAATATCATCCAGTAGTTGCCTGTATTCAAATGTGATCGGAACTTTGTTTACATTTTCGAGTCGCTGCCCGGTGTAAAGCATGATATCCAGAAGCACGTCTTTTTTAAGAACTTTTTGAACAAAGTCAGAACTGAACAACACGCTCACCATTTTCATGCTGGAGTTTTTTGACCACGTAAGCTCCAAATCGTAGTTGGTCGAAGAAAGCAATATGTTGCTTCTCCGGGGCGTCCGATCAATAATACTTTGTTTGGATTCACTCATCTTGAAGAAATCACTCACATCAACCTGGCTGAATGTTAAACTCAAGCCATACTGCGGAGTTTTTTTGCGTATCAGCACCAAATCATCCTTGAAAGAGCAATTGGCTATGATGAATGACATGTCAGGATTAATAGAAGAAGCATAAACATATCCCTGCCCAACGCTTGGGTGCAATTCCATTTTTTTTTGACGAACATGAAGATTCAGGATTTTTGCCAATCCCTTTAGCCAGTAGCGATAGTCTCTTAATGGATAGTTGTAGCGTATCATCATCAAGGCGATTTAGCAGAATCGTAAGTTAAGAAAATTAAATGAACATTATGTGAACTACCGTCACAACATGATAAGTGGAAACACTTGAAGTTGATATTTTATTTTTTTTTAATCAAAAAATTTGATTTTGAAATGATTTAACGGTAAAGCGCGTTCATCGAGAAATAAAAGACCGTGTCCTACATCCAGGTGTTGGACACGGCCTTTTAAAAATAAAAACATCAGACGGCTGGTAGACAGCCGCCTGACATTTTGCTAGTCATTGGGTACGGAGGAAATCTAAATCAAAATCTTAATGACCCTGGATTATCAGAATCTGGTTTACTAAAGTTTGACCATTGGCCGATAAATGGGCTACATAAGTTCCGGTTGCTAAATAAGTTTTGTTATTGCCTGGTTGCAATACCTGTCTTCCACTCAAAGTTTCCCAACTGGTTTCACTGATTTTTTTGCCTGATAAATCAAATAATTCAAGTTTGGCGTTTTTTATAGTCTTGTCAGTCTCCACAAAAAAATTAGTATTCTGAATTACTGTCGGGAAAATTTTGATTCCATGCACCTGATCATTGTTGGTTACCATGATCACATCAGAATATTTACTAAACCCGCTTCTGTCTACTATTTGCAATCGATAATAAGAAGTGCCAGGCAGCGGTGACCGGTCAGTATAATCATATTCTAACTCATAGACCTTTGTCGAATCGTTCATCTTGGAATCGATTTGGCCAATATTTTGAAATTGGATAGCATCACTTCCTCTCTGTACTATATAAAAGTCAACCTTCATTTCCATCATGGTTCTCCATTCTAACAAAGTCGAGTGGTTGGCAAGAGATTCGGCGTTAAACTGCGACAATGTTAACGTTTGGCCGTTGCCAGCCTGGCTCATCATGACAACCGAAATTAAAGTGATTAAGAAGTTTCTCATGATCGTCTGATTTGACAAGCCGAATTAATTCAACTGATATGCCAACGATTAATTTCCTGAAACACAACAATTTATAAACGAATTTTCATATCAGGGGTTCCGGATTTGGGAAATAATTACTGAAATGGGCTGAAAAAAAACTACAAAATTTGCGGATCAACCGGAACCCGTTTACTTTGTAATAAGGATGACTTTTTTCTATGAAAGAGCTAACTGCCACCAGACAACGGATTGGTTCCATTGACCTCCTAAGAGGAATTGTAATGGTAGTCATGGCACTGGACCATGTTCGCGATTTTTTCCACGATGACGCCGTTTTGCACAGTCCTCTCGATTTACAAACAACCACCCCCGCGCTATTCTTCACTCGCTGGATAACGCATTTTTGCGCACCAGTTTTTCTTTTTCTTGCCGGTGCTTCCGCTTACCTGATGGGTTTGAAGAGAACGAAAAAAGAATTAAGCAGTTTTCTGATCAAGCGAGGGTTCTGGCTTATTTTCATTGAGCTGGCAGTTATCACCTTTGCCATCACACTCAATCCCTTTTACAATATTTTCATTCTCCAGGTTATTTGGGCAACAGGGGTGAGCATGATCCTGCTCGGACTTTTAGTCCGGTTACCGTACGCAATAATCCTGGCTATTGCAATTCTCATTGTCTTTGGCCACAATCTTCTCGATCATCCGGAAGCTGCGCGACAATTTAAAGTCGGATTCATTTGGGATTTGCTGCATAACGGCCGATTCACTTTTTATCCAATCACGCAGAATCATGGAGTCGTGATTGCATACGCGTTCGTTCCCTGGACAGGCCTTATGTTTTTGGGGTATTGTATGGGCAGGCTGTTTGCTCCCGACGTAAGTTCAGATGAAAGGAGAAAGCGATTATTTATCATCGGATCTGCTTTTATTCTTTTATTTATAGTTGTCAGATTTTTGAATGGGTACGGTGACCCGGTTCCCTGGTCGCACCAGGATCGGGGATTTTACACTTTCCTTTCGTTCATTAACGTCAACAAGTATCCTCCGTCGCTGATGTATGTTTCGATTACAATTGGTCCTGCACTGATATTTTTATCACTTGCTGAGAATTGGAATAATCAAGTCACTTCCTTTTTCACCGTATATGGACGAGTGCCATTCTTTTATTACGTGGTGCATTTCTTCATTATCCATTTGATGGAAGTGATCATTCTTTCTTTCTACGGCTTCGCTTTCAAAGATATTTTTGTACCCCAGTTCCCTTTCAGGCCAAATTTCGGTTTCGGACTTGGCGCTGTATACGCCGTCTGGCTCTTCGTAGTATTGATTATGTATCCTCTTTGTAAGATTTATAATAATTACAAAAACACTCATCGTCAATGGTGGCTGAGTTATCTGTGAGTTGATTGAAGTTCAATGGAGAAATTATTTATTTCAGCAGGCCTTTGATCTCACTTAATTTTAGCAATGCCTCCACCGGTGTAAGTCTATTGATGTCTGTATTCTCAAGCATTTTTCTAATCTCATCAAAAGTTTGAGAATGTGCGTCGAAGATCGACAGTTGTAATTCAGGGCCGCTCAATTTTCTGAGATTCTTTTGAATTCTTTCTTTTGACCCCATTTCTTTTGACCCTTCCCGACTTTCTTCCAGCTGGCTTAAAATTTCATTTGCGCGTTGAATTAAAACGGGAGGCATGCCCGCCATTTTTGCAACATGAATTCCAAAGCTATGTACTGATCCACCTGGTGAAAGTTTTCGTAAAAAGATAATTTTATTTCCAAGTTCTTTGGTGGTTATATGGTAATTCTTCACCCTGGGCAAGGTATTTTCCAATTCATTGAGTTCATGATAATGTGTGGCAAAAAGGGTTTTCGGTGCCTGGCTCGACTGGTGAAGAAATTCCGCAATGCTCCAAGCGATGGATATGCCGTCATAAGTTGATGTGCCGCGACCAATCTCGTCAAGTAGTATCAGGCTTCTGGCCGTAATATTGTTAATGATACTTGCTGTTTCGTTCATTTCCACCATGAAAGTGGATTCTCCCGCACTTAAATTGTCAGATGCTCCCACACGTGTAAATATCTTGTCGGTCAGTGGAATGTTTGCAGTATCCGCCGGAACAAAACTTCCGATATGCGCCATTAGCGTGATGAGTGCGGTTTGCCTCAATAATGCACTTTTTCCGCTCATGTTCGGGCCTGTGAGAATGATTATTTGTTGAGTCGCGGGATCTAACAAAATATCATTGGCAACATAAGTATCCCCTGGTGCCAGATTCTTCTCTATTACGGGATGGCGACTTGCCGTTAATTCGAGTTCCTTGCCTTCATGCAGCTGCGGCTTTTTATAGTTTGAATGAAGAGCGCTATTTGCAAAACACAAAAGGCAATCCAGGATGGCGAGGACATTTGCGTTTACCTGGACCGGTGCAATATAGTCCTGCAATTTGACGATCAGCTGATCGTACAAGCCGAGTTCTATTGCCAGAATCCTTTCTTCAGCACCCATGATCTTCTCTTCATAGTCTTTTAATTCTGGTGTAACATACCGTTCTGCGTTAGCGAGTGTTTGTTTTCTCATCCATGATGAAGGCACTTTGTTTTTGTGCACATTGGTAACCTCCAGGTAATAGCCAAATACATTGTTGAAGCTGATCTTCAACGACGAAATGCCCGTTGCCTCTGCCTCTTTTTGCTGCAATTCAACCAGCCATTGTTTTCCGCCGCTAGCTATTTTTCTCAATGAGTCCAGTTCTTCGTCTACACCAAACTGAATAATGTTTCCCTTAGCAGCAGTGGCAGGAGGATTTTCGACAATTTCGTTATTTATCTTTTCAACAATGTAGAAACAGGGATCTAATGAATCAGCCAATCTTTTCAAATATTCATTCGAAGATTTTTCGGCAATCGATTTGATTTCATTCACATGATGCAAGGCCCGTGAGAGTTGCATCACTTCACGGGGACTAATCTTCCTGACGGGTATCTTGCTAACGATCCTTTCTATGTCACCACACTGGCGGATGTTATGAATGATCTTATTCCTCAATTCAACTTCCCGGATAAGATATTCAACAAGGTCAAGTCGTTCACGGATGCGCGTAATATCCTTTAATGGCATTACAATCCAGCGTTTCAACAAGCGGGCGCCCATGGCTGAAATGGTGTTGTCTAATACTTTTAACAGAGATTGGCTTGTGTCTGCTGAACTACCCAACAACTCCAGGTTTCTAATTGTGAACTTGTCCATCCACAAGTAATCATCTTTGTCGATCCGTTGGATGGAACTGATATGCTGAAGATTGGGATGCTCGGTGTCTTTGAGGTAGTGAAGAATGGCCCCCGCAGCGACAATTCCTTCATGCAATTCATCCACTCCGAATCCCTTCAATGAATGAGTTTGAAAATGCTTTAATAGACTGTCAACCGCATAGGCTTCATCGAAGATCCAACTCTCCAAAGTATAAGTATAAAACCTGCTGCCGAATAGCTCTTTAAATGATTTCTGAAAGCTTCTTTGAAAAACTACTTCAGCAGGCTGTAGCGTTTGCAGTAATTTGTCGATATATTCAATATTCCCTTCGGTGGCAAAAAATTCTCCGGTAGAAATGTCGAGGAAGGCGATCCCGGTTTGATCTTCATTAAAATGAATGGCAGCTAAAAAATTGTTGCTGCTATGTTCGAGCAGTTTGTCGTTGGTTGCAATTCCGGGAGTCACCAATTCCGTCACTCCCCGCTTTACAATGCCTTTTGCCAATTTGGGGTCTTCCAGTTGGTCGCAAACGGCCACACGGTAACCGGCTTTGACCAATTTATGAAGATAAGTATCCAGGGCATGATGAGGAAAACCGGCAAGATCACTTGATGCAGCTGCTCCGTTGTTTCGCTTTGTCAGGGTAATGCCAAGCACCCTGGATGCAGTGATCGCATCTTCACCAAAAGTTTCATAAAAATCACCCACGCGAAAGAGTAAGATGGCATCCGGGTATTTCTGTTTAATCGCCCTATGCTGCTGCATCAACGGAGTATCGGAATGTTTTTTTACCTGCATGGTGGACAAAAATAAGGGATAAATGAGGGCAAAAGAGAGGTATTTCATTCAAAAGCACAAAGAGAGACAGAGCCGAGAGCGCTTAACCTCTCCGCTCTGTCTCTTATCGCCCTTGCTTGAATCCATACTAGCTTTATCTTTGCCCTCATGCGGAAACTGAGCATGCCCGAGCTGAACCGTAAGTCTGTTAGCGAATTTAAAGGAGCAGCCAAGAATCCAATCGCTATAATACTGGACAATGTTCGAAGTATGCACAACGTGGGTAGCGTATTTCGGACAGCTGATGCATTCTTATTGGATGCAATTTATCTTTGTGGGTATACACCCCGGCCTCCGCATCGCGATATTCATAAAACCGCCCTGGGGGCCACTGAAACTGTTCATTGGCAATATTTTCATACTACGTCAGAGGCTGTTGAAAATCTCAAGAACCAGGGATATCATATTGCTGCCGTGGAGCAGGTAGAGAAAAGCATCCCTTTGCACGAATTTTCAAGAAGAGAGGATGAGAAATTGGCTATTGTTTTTGGCAATGAAGTGACGGGGATTGATAGTGAAGTTTTGAAGCTTTGCGATTATTTTATTGAAATCCCGCAATGGGGGATGAAGCATTCTTTAAATATTTCGGTCGCAACGGGGATTGTGCTATGGGAAATGACCAAGTCAGGATTAAATCATCTCGAACAAAAAATAGAAAGACACAATCATTCATGAGTACGGTCAGGAATTATCTAAGCCTCATTAAATTTTCACATAC
>PSRA01000041.1 GCA_003175695.1 Bacteroidota bacterium
AATTGTCCGATTTCAGACGACACCTTCAATTGGTTAGCATGATCTTTAGACATAAAATATCAAGTTCATAATAATGTGGTGCAATAAGAATTAATACCAGTAAAAGAAGAAAATCAGCCGGGTATGTAGTAATTAACCGGCAGCATCGGCGCTGCAGAAGAAATGTTTACAGGTCTTTTGATGTTTGCAAAATTCATAGAATAATGGCAAAGGTAGTGAATTATCAGGTAGTGGGGTGAGTCATCCTGGACGCATTTCTTTTGCAGACCAACGAAGACGATTGAACGAAGGATTGTCTTGTTCATAGAATTCTGTTAATTTTAAAATGATTGCATCAATAAAATTCTAAGGCTCCGCAATTGTATAAGAATAATCAATGTCGCACTGTTAAGATTATACTCATTCTGTTGACTAATACAGCGCTGTCATTACTTTTTCTCAGGTCCTCATTTTATATTGGTGAAAGGTTGCCATTCAAAAACCTGATTGGAATTCTCAGTGGATTCAATATCACGATCCAGGCAATCATCGCTTTTCGAATGTTGAAGTACGTGGAATTGGCAACAGGAATTGCCATGTTCCTTTCCGTAGTTACAAGGCTTATCGGTTGAATTTCAATCTCTGTAATTATTGCATCTGGTATTAGTTTGTAAATTTCATTTAGAGGGCATTTGCTAACCGCTATATTGACGTGAGAGAATACCGCCCGTCAAAGAATCAGAACCCCCAACCAGATTGGTACGACAAGACTCATTTTCTGGAGATGACAAAAAAGAAATCAAGAACGAACAAGCTAAAGGAGAAAGTCAGTAAACACAATGAAAAATTAGCCGTGAAAAGAACGTTTGCTGACGTATTTAAGGTTATTAGGAAGAATAAAGAAGAAAAGTAAAAATAAAAGTTATTTCTTTGGCCGGAAATAGTCTTCTGTTAAGTGCGACAGAGCAGCTTCAAGTTCTCTGATCTCTTTTAAGATCACCCTCATCTTCCCCAGAACTTCACCATCCTTCATGGCTTTGTCATATTTTGCTCTCTTTGTTTTTAGTTCGTTGAGAAAGTGTTCAATTTCTGCTTTCAACTTATCCAAAGCCTGTTCCATAATCTTAGCTGGTTTTTTTAATCGGAAGCAAAAGTTACTAATTTCTAAGGAGAAAAAAGAGTGATTAACATCACTTCGCCCCTTTCGTATGGTTGCCTCCCTAAAATACGAACAGTTGTTAGTTTTATCATTTTTCTTTTATTTTTGCTGCAACCATAGAAAGCATCAATATGAAATTTGAATTAGGGGAAGAACATCTGATGATTCAAAAGGCTGCGCGCGATTTTGCAATTCAGGAGTGCCTGCCTGGTGTTATAGAGCGTGACGAAAATCAAAAATTTCCCACGGAACAGATTCTAAAACTGGCTGAACTTGGATTCCTGGGTATGATGGTTGATCCAAAATACGGGGGTGCCGGAATGGATACCGTCAGCTATGTGCTTGCTATGGAGGAGATCAGCAAGATTGACGCAAGTACGAGTGTATGCATGAGCGTGAATAACAGCTTGGTTTGTTGGGGGCTTGAGGCTTATGGCACAGAAGAGCAAAAACAGCAATATTTAACTCCCCTGGCGCAAGGCAAGAAAAATGGCGAGTTGTATATCGGTGCTTTCCTGTTAAGTGAACCCGAAGCGGGCAGCGATGCTACCTCACAGAGAACGACAGCCGAAGACAAAGGGGATTATTTTATTCTCAATGGCACCAAGAATTGGATCACTAATGGAAGCTCAGCTTCTGTTTATTTAGTGATGGCACAATCTGATCGTGCCAAAGGGAGCAAAGGTATCAACACATTAATTGTCGAGAAGAAATGGCCGGGAGTGGAAGTGGGCCCAAAAGAAAACAAATTGGGTATTCGTGGCAGCGACACGCACAGTATTAGTTTCACTGATGTAAAAGTGCCTAAATCAAACCGGGTGGGAGAAGATGGATTTGGATTCACTTTTGCCATGAAAACTTTATCAGGTGGCAGGATCGGCATTGCTGCTCAAGCCCTGGGCATTGCAGGTGGAGCTTATGAACTGGCATTAAAATATTCAAAGGAGAGAAAGGCTTTTGGTAAAGAGATCATGCATCACCAGGCGATTCAATTCAAATTGGCGGATATGGCAACAAGGATCGAAGCCTCCCGGTTATTATGTTTCAAGGCCGCATGGGAAAAAGACAGTGGGAAGGACTACACAGAAAGTGCAGCGATGGCCAAAGTATATGCCAGCGAAACAGCTATGTGGACGGCAACTGAAGCTGTGCAAGTTCATGGTGGTTATGGTTTCGTAAAAGAATATCATGTAGAGCGACTTATGCGTGATGCAAAAATCACCCAGATATATGAAGGGACGAGTGAGGTGCAAAGAATGGTAATTGGCCGGTCCATTTTAAAATAGTGATAGTTCTGGTGCCCGGGGGGGTCGCTTGCTTTATCCGATTGCTTGTCCGCAACTAACTGAAGTTTTCACGTTTTATCATACAAATTTTTTGTACGGGATGTCTCTGTTCAAGGATAATTATGAAAATATTCTTGCTTCAATTGGTAAGGAGAGGGTGCTGGTGGCAGTGTCAAAAACAAAGCCGGTATCGGATATTCAGGCGCTATATGATCTGGGCCACCGGGATTTTGGAGAGAATTACGTACAGGAATTAACTGATAAACAACAACAATTGCCCGATGACATTCGTTGGCATTTTATCGGTCATCTGCAATCGAACAAAGTCAAATATATTGCGCCTTTTGTTCACCTGATCCATGGTGTTGACAGCCTCAAATTGTTACATGAGATAGACAAACAGGCGGCAAAAAATCAGAGAATTATTAGTTGCTTGCTCCAGGTTCACATTGCTACCGAGGAAACTAAATTCGGGCTTTCGGAAGTTGAGTTGAATGAACTGATCAATCAAGTCAACCTGCAAAAATCCACGGGAGGCCTTCCGTCTGTCGTCATTGCGGGTCTGATGGGCATGGCATCATTCACCGAAGACAGGGAAAAGATTCACCAGGAGTTTCGCCATTTGAAATCGATGTTCGATAAAGCAAAAATCAATTTTGTTGATAAATCAATTTCAATTTTAAGCATGGGCATGAGTGCTGATTACCAGGTTGCCATTGAAGAGGGTAGCAATATGGTCAGGATTGGAAGTTTGATTTTTGGCGCACGATAGGGGGCGAAATTTTGAGATCTTGTCCGATACCTGGGTGTAGGACACGTGCTAAACTTGCTTTAAATTCGCAAGCTCAAAGGAATTGATTATAACATGGCTACCAATATTCAAGAGGAAGAGAGATCGCTAAATTTTATTGAAGAAATCGTCGAAGAAGACCTTCGCGCAGGCAAATATGCATCCATCCTAACCCGCTTTCCGCCTGAACCCAATGGATACCTCCATATCGGACATGCAAAATCCATCGCATTGAATTTTGGACTCGCCCAGAAATATGGCGGCAAGACCAACCTTCGGTTTGATGATACCAACCCCGTTACAGAAGATACTGAATACGTCGATAGCATCAAGGAAGATATCAAATGGCTCGGATTCGAATGGGCACATGAACTGTACGCCTCAGACTACTTTGAACAACTCTATGAATTTGCCATCATCCTGATTAATAAGGGTCTGGCCTATGTAGACGATAGCACCAGTGAACAAATCGCCGCACAAAAAGGTACGCCCACTGAACCTGGCCAGGAAAGCCCTTTCCGGAACAGATCAGCAGATGAGAACCTGCAGCTATTTGCGGATATGCGTGCAGGTAAGTATAAGGAGGGAGAAAAAGTGTTAAGAGCAAAAGTAGATATGGCTTCTCCCAACATGCTAATGCGTGATCCAATTATTTACCGGATCAAGCATGCCCATCATCACCGGACCGGTGACGAGTGGTGCATCTATCCCCTGTACGATTTTGCGCATGGACAAAGTGATTCCATTGAAGGCATCACTCATTCTATCTGTACGCTCGAATTTATTTCGCACAGGCCTTTATATGATTGGTTCATCGAAAAACTCGAGATTTTTCCATCCAAACAATATGAATTTGCCAGGTTGAACATAACCTATATGGTTATGAGCAAAAGAAAATTTTTACAACTGGTGAATGAGAAATTCGTCAGCGATTGGGATGATCCCCGGATGCCAACGATTTCCGGTATGCGTCGCCGTGGGTTTACGCCCGGGAGCATCAAGAATTTTGCAGAGAGGATTGGAGTACAGAAACGGGATACTTTGATTGATATGTCCCTTCTGGAATTCTGCATTCGCGAAGACCTGAATAAAAAGGCCCTTCGCCGGATGGTGGTTTTTGATCCGTTGAAAATTGTCATCACCAATTATAATGGTACCGAATTATTAAAAAGTGAAGACAATCCCGAAGATGAAAATACCAGTGTGAGAGACGTGCCTTTCAGCCGGGAGTTGTACATAGAAAGGGAAGATTTCATGGAGCACCCTCCCAAGAAATATTTTCGTCTAGCGCCGGGACAAAAAGTGCGTTTAAAAAGCGCTTATATCATTCAGTGCGACGAGGCAATAAAAGATAACAAGGGTAATATTACTGAATTGAGATGTAGTTATATTCCGGAAAGCAAAAGTGGATCTGATACTTCGGGAATCAAAGTACAAGGTACACTCCACTGGGTTAGTGTGGCACATGCCATTACTGTCGAACTCAGATTATATGACAGGCTCTTCAAAGTTGAAGATCCGTCCAATGAAGAAGGAGATTTTAAGGATTATATTAACCCGGATTCACTGCAGGTGATTCAAGCCGCATACGCCGAACCTGCTCTTCGAAAAGCGAAGTTTGATGAAAGATACCAGTTCCTTCGCAAAGGCTATTTCTGCCTTGATAAGGACGGCTCAGAAGAAAAAATGGTCTTTAACAGGACCGTCACTTTAAAAGATACCTGGGCGAAAGAGAAGAAGAAAGATTAATGGTAAATATTAAAGAGAAGATCAAAATGAAATAAGAAAGAGGCCCCAAAGGCCTCTTTTGCTAACTGAGAATAACACACGCTGCATTTCCTACTTAGTTATTGAGATTTTTGACCGCCTCGTTGTGGACGATTCTTTTCCCACCAATCCTGGTACTTCCTGAACAGGTCGTCACCCAAGACAGCTTGAATTCTTTTATTGGCTTCTTCGTTGATTGACTGAAGTTTTGTTTTCTTGTCAGCCTCACTCAATGTTTGATCTGCAAACACCTCTCTTCTTTTTGGCATGAATTCCCTTTGAATATTAGACACAGAGTCTGCTTGAACGTCTGTCAGTTTCAGGTCATCTTTCATTTTTTGTCTCATCGCTGCCATACGGGCCTGAGGATCCTGCTGCTGGGCCACCACTGGTTTGAATGAAAAAACGGCCAGCAATAAAACGGCACAAGTGATAATTCTTTTCATGATTATTAATTTTGTATGAGAGTGGAATTATCCGGTACTAAATTAGTGCCAAAGAAAAAATGAATTTTTAGATTTATGTGAACGGACTTAGCTCCATCCTGTTTCCGGTCAATTATTGTTTTTTCTACGCCAATAGCATGATTTTTAACAAAATTCCTGCCTGTCCGCTCTACCAATCCACAGGTTCCTAACATCCCGGAAGCCTGGAATCGGTATTGGACATTCTACAGTAAATTGCGGGATGCAACAATATCTCGATCTCCTTTCACATATTTTGGAATCCGGCGCCACTAAAAGCGACCGGACGGGAACAGGCACAATCAGCTGCTTTGGCTACCAATGCCGGTTTGACCTCTCGAAGGGTTTTCCCATGGTTACTACTAAAAAATTGCACCTGAAAAGTATCATTTATGAATTATTGTGGTTTCTACGGGGTGAAACCAATGTTGCTTACCTAAAAGAGAATGGAGTAAGTATCTGGGACGAGTGGGCAGATGAACAGGGTGATCTGGGTCCGGTCTATGGTAAGCAATGGCGAAGCTGGGAAGCACCTGATGGACGGGTGATGGACCAAATAAATGATGTAATTAATCAGATCAAGACCAATCCTGATAGTCGTCGCCTTATCGTCAGCGCCTGGAATGTAGGCGATCTTCACAAAATGGCTTTGATGCCTTGTCATGTATTATATCAATTTTATGTGACTCCGGGCGTGGATGGCAGAAGAGGCAAATTAAGTTGCCAACTTTACCAGCGAAGTGCAGATGTTTTTTTGGGCGTGCCTTTCAATATTGCATCGTATGCCTTGTTAACAATGATGATTGCACAGGTCTGTGATTTAGAACCGGGAGATTTCGTCCATGTTTTTGGCGATGTTCACCTTTATCATAATCATATCGAACAGGCAAAATTGCAATTAACCAGGGAACCATACCCATTGCCGGAGATGAAATTGAATCCTGCGGTTAAAAATATTTTTGACTTCAGATTTGAAGATTTTAAACTCGAGAATTATCAGTCGCATCCCGCTATTAAAGCAGCAGTTGCGATTTGACAAAGGATTCTCGTATATTTCTTTCCCAATTAGTCATTCATGATCATATCACTCATTGCGGCGGCGAGCACCAATAACGTAATCGGAAAGAATAACCGGCTTCTTTGGAGTCTGCCAAATGACATGAAATATTTCAAGAATACAACCTGGGCCATGCCGGTGATCATGGGCAGAAAAACTTTTGAATCGCTGGATAATCAGGTTCTTCCTGGAAGGTTCAATATTATTGTCACCCACCAAAAAGGGTGGCATGATCCCTCGTGGAAAGTGCAGGTAGCCGATAGTTTGATAAAAGCGGTAGAGCTGGCTAGGCAATCTGATTGCAAAGAATGTTTTATCATAGGCGGAGGTCAGTTGTTCGCAGAGGCGATTAGTAAGGCAGATAGAATCTACATGACACGAGTTGCTGTCACATTGGATGGAGACGCATTTTTTCCTCCCATCGATCCTTCTGAATGGAACCTGGCATCGAAAAGGGATTTTTCTGCCGATGAAAAACATGCTTTTAATTATAGTTTCGAAAAATGGGAAAGAGCCAATCATGTAAAGAAGTAATCAGCAGCAGACCGATGTGTAGTTCATCCAAAATGATATAGTTGTCCACCAGGTTTCAGTTAGCAAAGAATTATTTATCATATTTTCTCCGTGCGTCTAACGGAAAAGGGCACGGTATTCATTCTCCATTCGTATTTGATTTTGTTCAAAATGTATTGAATGACCGTCGCGAATTTTATTCCTTTGAAAGAATAGAACAACTTAGAAAAAAATTACTTATCGACGAACGTTTGGTGGCGATTCGTGATTTTGGAGCGGGATCAATAGTCACACAGAATCGAAACAGGCCTGTCAGCGAAATCGCAAAATATAGTTCTGTATCGCCCCGATTCGGAAAATTGTTGTTCCGAATAGTTCATCATTATGGGGTACAAAGGATGATTGAACTGGGAACTTCTTTGGGCATTTCCTCCGCATATCTTGGGTCCGGCAATGAAAATGCCGCGCTTTGGACAATAGAGGGCGACCCAAATATCGCGGCGATCGCGGCCTCGAATTTTAAAGAATTGGCATTGCCAAATATTGAGTTGGTACGCGGATCATTCGAGGAGAAATTGACAAAAACAATTCACCAGCTGACCTGCCGGGGTAAATTTGGCATAGAACTGGCTTTTATAGATGGTAATCACCGAAAGGAACCGGTATTACGGTATTTTGATGAACTGCTACATTACATGTCTGAATCATCCGTAATTATTTTGGATGATATTCACTGGAGCAAGGAAATGAATGGAGCCTGGACCACCATAAAAAATGATCAAAGAGTATTGTTGACGATCGATTTGTTTTTTTTCGGGCTGGTTTTTTTTCGACAGGAATTTGTCCATAAGCAGGATTTTACTATTTATTTTCCGCGCTGAACTTTATGAAATCGGGACTTACCATTTTATTCTTGCTGATAGGCTTTGGCATCCATGCCCAGGATTTTGATCGGTATGAAAAGAAAGAGTTTTATGTCGACGGGAAATTATTAAGATACCGCATACTCTATCCTGAACAATTTGACAGATCTAAATCATATCCACTGATTATTTTTCTTCATGGTGCCGGCCAGTGGGGCTCCGATAACGAGAAACAACTGCTTCATGCCGGTGATTTTTTCCTTGTAGACAGCGTCAGGAAAAAATTCCAGGCTATAGTCATTCTTCCACAATGTCCCAGGGGGCAGTCCTGGTCGTACTTTCAATTCAAATGGGATTCCGCCGAGAGAAGAATATTATTGTTCTTTCCTTACCAGGAGCAACCTTCCATAAATGAATCCTTGGTAAAAAAGCTGAGTGATAGTCTCGTTCAGGCTCGCTTAGTGGATAGCCACCAAATTTATCTTGGTGGTCTTTCCATGGGAGCATTCGGAGTATTCGATATGATCACCAGGTATCCTGGATATTTTGCGGCAGCTTTTCCCATTTGCGGGGGAGGAAATACCCAAATGGCCAGTCGAATTGCTGGCAAAACGGCTCTTTGGATCTTTCATGGGTCTGCCGATCCGCTTGTCAACGTAAATCTTTCCCGCAACTATTATCAGGCTTTGAAAAACCTGGGTGGCGACGTAAAGTATACAGAATATCCTGGCGTCAGACACAATAGTTGGGACAATGCCTTTGCCGAACCACAATTAATACCCTGGCTTTTTTCTCATCGCATCCAATAATGAAATGATTGTTTATTCGTTTATAAGATCAATTATTTCTTACTTTGAATCCATAACAAGGCCCTCATGATCCTAGGCATTCTCAAGGAACCTTCATTTGAAAAAAGAGTATCACTTCTTCCGGAATCTTTAGCGGCATTGATAAAAAAAAATGTTCAGGTTTGGATCGAGCCGAACGCAGGTTTATACGCATTCTCTCCCGATGATGAATATTCGAAACTGGGAGGCCAAATCAAATCCCGGGATGAAATCATTCAAAACGCAAACCTGATATTAAGCATGCATGGGGATGACTTGCCCGGGAGTCTAAAATCAAAAACCATCATTGGCGTTTACCAGCCACTGTTTCAACCTCAACTCATGCGCGAATGGGCTGGAAAGATGATGACCGTTTTTAGTTTAGATATGCTTCCGCGTACGACCAGGGCCCAAAGCATGGATGTATTGAGTTCCCAGGCTAATATTGCGGGCTACAAAGCGGTTCTGGCAGCGGCGAATATGCTGCCCCGTTATTTTCCAATGTTCATAACAGCGGCAGGCAGCATACCACCAGCGAAAGTGTTGATTCTCGGTGCCGGAGTGGCAGGATTGCAGGCTATCGCAACGGCAAGACGTCTTGGAGCCGTTGTGGAGGTCTTTGATACCAGGCCACAGGTTAAGGAAGAAGTTTTGAGTTTGGGTGGAAAATTTATTGAAGTAGAGGGTGCAGCGGATGCGTCAAGTGCAGGCGGATATGCCGTTGAACAATCCGAGGGTTTTCAGCAAAGACAAAAGGAAAAGATTGCTGAAAGCATTGCCAAAGCAGATATTGTCATCACCACCGCACAAATCCCAGGTAAAAGAGCACCAGTGCTTGTATCTAAGGATATGGTTGAATCAATGAAGTTAGGTTCGGTGATAATTGACCTCGCTGCCTCTACTGGTGGAAATACTGAACTAACAGAAAACAACAAAACTATTACACATGAAGGGGTAGCTATTTACGGTGATTCTTCTTTAGCTGCATCCATGCCAGTAGACGCGAGCAAATTATACGGTAAGAACGTTTTGAATTTTCTCCAGCTCCTGATAGACAAAGACGGTAACCTCATATTGCCTTTTGAGGATGAACTAGTGAAGGGATCTTGTATTACACATAATGGAGAAATTGTCAATGAACGTGTCAGGCAATTGGTGCCATGATCATTAAATTAATTTCGGTAAAATAGAAAATTCATGGAATCATTTTTAAACTGGATTTCTGTCCACCAGCAAATGATCTACATAGTTATCCTGATGATCTTTCTTGGAATTGAAGTGATCGGCCATGTACCGAGCGTACTGCACACGCCGCTCATGAGCGGAGCCAATGCCATTCACGGCGTCGTATTGGTGGGAGCAATTATCGTGATGGGAAAGGCAGAATCTGACAACTGGCTTGCACTGATCCTCGGTTTCCTGGCTGTGGTCCTGGGTACTTTAAATGTAGTGGGTGGATTCGTAGTGACTGATCGAATGTTAGAAATGTTTAAGAAGAAAAAATAAACGGAGCAATGAAGTGAGCATCATTCAAATAACAATTTTCGTCCATTATCAATTATATGGAAACACATATTCTGACTATCTGCTACCTTATTGCTTCTGTGAGCTTTATTCTTGGACTAAAAATGCTTTCCACTCCCGCGACGGCAAAAAGGGGAAACCGGTTGGCTGGATTGGGGATGTTGCTTGCGATAGCAGGGACAATTTTCTTATACAAAGATGAAAATGGCAGACACCTGCACAACTTTGGTCTAATCATCGTCGCACTGGCTTTCGGCTCAGTCATTGGCTATATGGCGGCAAAAAAAGTGAAGATGACTGCCATGCCTGAAATGGTCAGCTTGTTCAATGGCATGGGTGGCGCATGTGCCGCACTGATATCCATCGCTGAATTCAATCATTTGATCCAAAACCCCGTGAATATCGGACAAATGATGAATAGCATTGGATTCTTCGTAGATGATCAGTCGTTTGGTGCAGACCGCGGTAAATTATTAATCATTCTATTAGGACTCATCATCGGGTCTGTTTCTTTTGCAGGCAGCGTTATTGCCTGGGGAAAATTAAATGGGCGCATCCACGATTATGCGTTCAAGGGCCAGCATGTCCTCAACCTGGCAATACTCGCACTTATTATTATACTCGCAGGATTTTTATGGGCAAACGTGAATGGCGGCGTGGAGTTCTCCGCAAAAACTGATTTCTCGCATATCAGGTTTTCTCTTGACAACGGCAATCAATCACGGATTCTCTTTTATTCAATAGTCGCCCTTGCTCTTTTGTACGGCGTTTTATTCGTAATGCCAATAGGAGGAGCCGACATGCCGGTTGTTATTTCCTTGTTGAATTCTTTCACGGGTGTTGCGGCAGCATGTGGTGGATTTTTATATGATAACAAAGCTATGCTGACGGGTGGTATCCTGGTAGGAGCAGCCGGCACATTGTTGACTATCCTGATGTGCAAGGCGATGAACAGGTCTTTGAAAAACGTATTGATCGGATCATTTGGTGGCGGAGCTGCTGCGCCAGCGACCCCGGGTAAGCCTGGCGAGCAAACCGTATATAAAGAAATCACTATCAGCGAAGCGGCTATTATCATGGCCTATTCAAATAAATTAATGATCGTGCCGGGATACGGATTGGCAGTAGCCCAGGCCCAGCATGCTTGTCATGAATTAGAAAGATTGTTGACGGATAAAGGCGTTGAAGTAAAATATGCCATTCATCCGGTAGCGGGTCGTATGCCTGGGCACATGAATGTTCTATTGGCTGAAGCCGATGTGAGCTATGATAAGCTACTGGAAATGGAATCGGCTAATGAAGAATTCCCGACAACTGATATTGTTCTTGTTTTGGGGGCGAACGATGTCGTGAATCCGGCAGCCAAAACAGATCCATCTTCCCCGATTTACGGGATGCCCATCCTGGAAGTTGAATTAGCCAAGACAGTGATCGTAAACAAAAGAAGTATGAAACCCGGATATGCCGGCATCGAGAATCAATTATTCTACAAGCCAAAAACTTCCATGTTATTCGGAGATGCTAAGGATGTTCTTCAGCAGTTGATCATGGTGATAAAAAACCTGTAATTACTTGTATTAGTCGTTCAAAAATTCACGAAGCATCGGAAAAAGCATTTGAGGCTCTTCTACCTGCGGATTATGGCCCGAATATTCGAACATCACAAACTTTGCCTGTGGGCAATATTCTTTGTATTTAACCATCATTTCGGGAACTGCCACGCGATCGAATCTTCCCCCGTATATCAATATCGGCATCGTTAGCGATTTCAGCTTCTTCCTGAAATCAAAATTCCCAATATCGCTTCCCACGATAAAATCACCATCTTTGCCAACCAGCTGATAATATAATTTCGAATTGAAACTGTTCGGATAAAACGCGGCACCCCTGCTTCTGAAATTGTCCGGATTATACGCATACAGGAAACCGTAAGGAACACGACCGTAGATCTTTTGGTGAATAGGATCACTTGACACAAATCCTTTTTCCCGGATGGACATCAGGCTGTCCCACACTTCGGGATAGTTAGTTTTTATTTCATGATTGGAATTGTCGTCATTTTTTTGCCACATGACAAAACTGTGAAAAGTATTTGCCAGGATGAGATGCTTCACATGTTGCGGATACCTGACCGCATATCCTTGGGCTACCAATCCACCATAAGAATGACCTAAAACATTAATCTCATCTAAATTCATGGCTATTCGCAAGCCTTCCAGGTCTTCCACATCCCGATCCAGTGAATATTCTTTTACATCTTTTGCGGTGTCTGATTTTCCCCTCCCAAAACCATCATAATAGACCAACATGCTGGTCGCCGCCAGTGAGTCGAATCGCCTGTATCCGAAATGGGACCCGCCAGGGCCACCCGGAATGATGAACAATGGGTCCCCGCTACCAACAGTTACCACCCAGATTTTGGCTCCGTTCACAGTATAGTATTGACCGTCTTTTTGGCTGTCTGGAAATTTTTGTGCATCAGTGATCAAAAAAGCAGTGGCTAATACCCAAATCAGACTTATATATTTCATGACGTTCTTCTGATAATGTTTTGAGATAATTTTGAATCCGGACCAAATTTAAAGGAATTGACTTCATTCAAATTGCCACCGGCACTTTTATCTTCCCTGGAAGGTTTGAAAGGTTTTGATAAATCCGCGTTTGAAGCGATTCATGCATCAGACGAACAAGCGGTTTCAGTAAGGTTGAATCCAAAGAAATGGAAGATACTGAAGGCCGATGAGAAAGCAGGGGGCATGATATCGCAGTCTATTGCAGAAAGCCAAAAAGTGCCCTGGTCTTCTTATGGATATTATTTACCATCACGGCCTTTTTTTACGCAGGATCCCCATTTACATGCTGGTCTTTATTATGTGCAGGAAGCCTCAGGACTTTTCTTAGAACAGGCAATCCGGCAATCGGTAGACTTGAATAATTCAATCAGGGTGCTTGATCTCTGCGCTGCGCCAGGGGGTAAATCCACTCTTTTGCAGTCGATTATTTCTGTAGAAAGTCTTTTGGTGAGTAATGAAGTTATAAAAACCCGTGCTACCATCCTGTTAGAAAACATGATCAAATGGGGTCCACATAATGTGATTGTCACCAACAATGATCCGGCTGATTTTTCCCGATTGCCAAATTTTTTCGATGTAATGATAATCGACGCGCCATGCAGCGGAAGCGGTTTATTTCGCCGCGATCCGGAAGCCATTGGAGAGTGGAGTGAAGCGAATGTCAAACTCTGCAGTCAGCGGCAGCAAAGAATCCTTGCGGAAGCATGGCCGGCCTTGAAAGAAGATGGCTTACTTGTCTATTGTACCTGTTCTTATTCAAAAGAAGAAAACGAAGACATTGTCGATTGGATTCTGGGTCAATTGGCTTTCGAACCCATCCAATTGTCACTTGATCCGAATTGGAATATTGTAGAATCCATATCGGATAGGCATCAAGGTTATGGCTACCGCTTTTACCCGGACCAAACAAGAGGAGAGGGCTTCTTTCTTGCCTGCTTACGAAAGAAAAATGGCGGAACTTTTTCATTTCCAAAATTCAAAAAGCCGGGTTGGGAGTCGGTTTCTTCTTTACAGGAAAAGGAGATAAGCGAGTATTTAGTGAACGAATTCCCTTTGAAGTATTCAAGGCAGGGTGATTTGGTGTACGCTTTCCCGGCGAATCTAGTGCAGGATTTCAATGTCGTTCACCAGAATTTGTACCTGAAAAAAGCAGGCATATTACTGGGGAAACTGCTTCAAAAAGAATTGATTCCTGAACAGGACTTGGCTACCAGTTGTCTCGCGGGCACCTTATTTCAGAGGATTTCACTTAACAATGAACAAGCGATTAAGTATTTAAGAAAGGAAGATTTTAATCTGGAATCAAATATAAAGGGGTGGGCACTTGTAGAGTATCTTGGCTTGCCATTGGGGTGGATCAAAATACTTCAAAGCCGGTTCAATAATTATTATCCCAGGAATTGGAGAATCATGCAGTCTATGGCTGACCTTTCGGAATGAAATTGAAAAAGGGGGCAGCTTGTCAGGCATCGACTCTCTTATATCGGACAAGGTAGAGCAGGGAATTGTCGGGTGATTCAAATTTTTCGGGATATCCATCACCACCAAGATTGTAGCACATGATCATGTCTTCGTTTTCGAAGCGGTAGATGCATTGGAAGGTCTTGCCTTTGTTTGGGCCAAAGACACCTATGATATCCATGGCCAAAGGAGTCGCATTTTCTACTGGCTCAATGATGCCGCTGTCGATTACCTTTCCTTCTATAAGCTGATAGGAGTTTTCATCCAGTTCGAGTATCATTTTTTCAAAACTGGAAGATGGCAAAGCCTTGCCACCGAGGGTGGCTTCGGCAATCTTCCATTTTCCTCTGACAGTCATACTGTAAGGTAAAATATTAAATATAAAATCTAACATGTTGCCTGAAAAAATTGCCAGAGGCCTTGAATTTCATGGCATGGATATTTTGCATTTTATTTGCAAGATTAATCTTGAATTCTTCGTTAACGGGAAAACCTTTAGCCATGAGACGAGTCTTAGTTCTATTCGTTTTTTTGATTATGATCCAGGTGGCATGGTCTCAACCGACCCAGTTGATCATTCAGGGCGAAACGGGAAAATTATTCCTCGAACATACTGTGGTCGCCGGGGAGAATTGGTACAGTGTTGGACGAACATATAATATTAGTCCAAAAGAGATTGCTCCCTTTAACGGCCTTACCATGAGCAAACCGCTATCAATTGGACAGGTGCTGAAAATTCCCTTATTGCCTGGCAATTTCACTCAGCATACCGCGAAATCCTCTGACGAAAGCCTTGTTCCTGTTTATCATATCATCCAGGAGAAGGAATGGATGTACCATATCAGCACTACCTATAACAGAGTGCCCATCGAAAGCCTGGAAAAATGGAATCACATAAACAAGGATCAGGCAAGAGCTGGCATGCAATTGATCGTGGGCTATCTGAAAGTCAAGACAGCTCAATCTTCGCTGGCAGGAGAGGCAGTAGCAAAGACAGCCGTATTCAGCGCACCAGCTTCAAAAGAACCTGAAAAAATCGCAACAACCGGGGCGGCAGTAGTTAAGAATGATAAACCAGTCGATGCCACACAAAAGAAACCAGTTCAAATTCCCGAGCCTGTTGCCAGTAAATCAGCACCGGAAGAGAGTTTCAGCAATGCTAATCCTGTGAATACTTATGCAACCAGCCATACTACAGGAGGGTTCTTCAGTGCTGATTATAGTAATTCAAATAAAATGAGTAATGGACAAGCCGGCACATTCAAAAGCACCAGTGGATGGCACGATGGAAAATATTATGCACTTATGAATAATGTTCCGGTCGGAACAATTGTAAAAGTTAGCAGTCCATCTACTAACAAATCCATATACGCAAAAGTCCTGGGACAATTACCGGAAATGAAAGAAAGCGCCGGATTATCAATAAGGATCTCTAATGCCGCGGCAGCTGATTTAGGTACAGGAGAAGGAAAGTTTCCGGTTGAGCTGAAATATTAAAATCAGTCATAGAGAAGAGTAGAAAACCTTAAACCCGCCGCTCTCCGCTCTGTAAATCCGCTTCAGTCAATGCATCTTTAACTGAAAATTTTATTAATCAAGGATCTGTTCTTCTCAACTCAACTTTAATTCTATTTCTTATGACCGCCGCCATCTTCTGTTTTCTTACAACACAGGGGTAGTCTCTTATATGCATCTGGTTCAGCCTTTACGTCGTCAGCATCATAGCCCGCATTTGCAATAGCAGCTTTTACATTTTCAACAGTAGTCCGGTCTACCAGGTAAGTAACTTTAGCTGTCTTTCTTTTGTAATCAACCACCACTTTCTGAACACCTTCTTCACGACTTACATAATCTTCTATTCTTTTTTTGCATTCGTCACATTGAACTGTCGGAGTCTTGATAATCGCCGTTTCAGAAGCGCCTTTTTTGGTGACCTGGGCCTGTCCCGCCATACAAATACCGACAACCAGGATAAGCAATAATTTCACTGTTTTCATATTCATTGATTTTACTTTTTCAAATTTACCAGCCTCCTTTCCAATTGGCGGG
>PSRA01000224.1 GCA_003175695.1 Bacteroidota bacterium
AAAGAGCAAAAAAACGAAGTAATAGAAGTGCTGAAGGATAAATTCGGCCAATACAATAATTTCTATGTAACCAATACTGAGTCCCTGACGGTGGAACAGGTTGGTAAACTCAGACGCATCTGTTTCGATAAGAATGTAGAAATGAAAGTGGCTAAGAATACCCTTATCAAAAAAGCTTTGCAAAACCTGGATGATAAAAGATTTTCGGGAGTCTATGAAGCATTGAATGGTGTGACAGCTTTGTTGTTTTCAGACAATGCAAAAGATCCCGCTTTAATCATTAGTTCTTTCCGCAAGGAAGCGAACCTGGAAAAGCCCGTGTTGAAAGCTGCATTCATCGATGGCGATGTATTTGCCGGAGATAATCAACTGAAGACGCTCACCACGCTGAAGAGCAAACAGGATCTGATTGGTGAGATCATCGGACTGCTGCAATCGCCTGCGAAGAATGTGATCAGTGGATTGAACGCTGGTGCCAAACTCGCCGGTCTTGTACAGGCATTGGAAGCAAAAGCTAAAGCCTGAAGCCAGGCTACCCAACTCATTTAGCGCTTGGTGCGTACCGTTAGGTTAGCCAAAGCGTTTAAATAAATCCCAGGCCTGAGGGAAAATAAAGGCAAAATTTTTTTAAAACCATCCGCCGGATTCGCAAACGCGAATATGAAGGCGGAAAAAATTTAAACTATGGCAGATTTAAAATCATTCGCAGACCAGTTAGTAAACCTAACTGTTAAAGAAGTCAATGAGCTGGCAAAAATTCTGAAAGAAGAATATGGCATCGAACCCGCTGCAGCTGCAGTAGCAGTAGCTGCCGGACCAGCTGCTGGTGGCGCAGCTCCTGCTGCAGAAGAAAAGACCGCCTTCAATGTTATTCTGAAGGCTGCTGGTGCAAACAAACTCAATGTAGTGAAGATCGTCAAAGATCTGACTGGATTGGGCCTGAAAGAAGCTAAGGACCTCGTTGACGGAGCCCCCAAGCCTCTGAAAGAAGGTGTAAGCAAAGCTGATGCAGAAGGAATGGCCGCTAAATTGAAAGAAGCTGGCGCTGAAGTTGAAATTCAGTAAGCCAACCCAACTCTAAAGTAAAACAGCCTGTTTTTGCAGGCTGTTTTTGCTTCATCCCGCCGGTGGCGATGAAAAGTCTATTTTATTGTTTTTTCATTCTTATTCAGTACCTTTGCCCTCCGTTTGCTCTAAAGGGTTAGTTATAAAGAAGTTAGCAATATATAACGCGGTGTTTATCAATCCATTGTGAATTTTTAAGATTCTCAGGGAATTCTATGCCAGAGTAAATAGGGGCGTTATCAGCATCAAAAAAATTTTCTTTTAATCATATGTCTTCAACAAAGCTGCAAAACAGGATCAATTTTGGCAAAATCAAGCATCTTGCTGAAACTCCTGACCTTCTCGAAGTACAGATTCAATCATTCAAGGAATTTTTCCAGCTCGAAACCACTCCGGATAAGCGTAATATCGAAGGCTTATTCAAAGTGTTCAAAGAAAATTTTCCCATCACCGATACGAGGAACATTTTCATGTTGGAATTCCTGGATTACTTTATCGATCCGCCCCGCTACACCATTGAAGAGTGTATGGAGCGTGGGTTGACTTACGCTGTTCCCCTGAAGGCCAAATTGCGTTTGAGCTGTAACGATGAAGAACACGTGGATTTCCAAACCATCGTTCAGGACGTTTTCCTTGGCAACATCCCGTACATGACTCCGCGGGGTACTTTTGTGATCAATGGTGCTGAGCGCGTGGTAGTTTCTCAATTGCACCGTTCACCGGGCGTATTCTTTGGACAATCAATTCACCCGAATGGTACAAAGATTTATTCTGCCCGTGTGATTCCTTTTAAAGGTGCGTGGATGGAATTTGCTACCGATATCAACAACGTGATGTTTGCTTATATCGATCGCAAGAAAAAATTCCCCGTGACGACATTGCTTCGCGCGATCGGTTATGAAACTGACAAGGATATTCTTGAGCTTTTTGGAATGGCCGATGAAGTAAAGGTTGACAAGAAGACGTTGCAGAAATACATGGGCAAGAAATTGGCTGCCCGCGTTCTTCGTACCTGGGTGGAAGATTTCGTGGATGAAGATACCGGTGAAGTCGTGTCAATCGAAAGAAATGAAATCGTTCTCGAGCGCGATACAATCTTAGATGAAGAAGCCATCGGATTAGTAGTGGAAATGGATGTGAAGAGTGTATTCATCCAAAAAGAAGATGTTGGTGGTGACTATGCGATCATTTACAACACGCTTAATAAGGATACTTCCAACAGCGAACTGGAAGCTGTTCAACATATCTATCGTCAATTGCGCGGTGCCGATGCACCGGATGATGAAACGGCTCGTGGAATCATCGATAAATTATTCTTTAGCGACAAGCGTTACGACCTGGGAGAAGTAGGTCGCTATAAGATCAATCGCAAACTGAATTTGAATTTACCTCTCGATCAAAAAACCCTTACCAAAGGCGACATGATCGAGATTATTAAATACCTCGTTCGTCTCACCAACGGTAAGGCAGAAATCGATGATATCGATCACCTGAGCAATCGTCGTGTGCGCACCGTGGGCGAACAACTATATGCGCAATTCGGCGTGGGCCTGGCTCGTATGGCCAGAACAATCCGCGAAAGAATGAACGTGCGCGATAATGAAGTATTCACTCCGGTTGACCTGATCAATGCCAGGACTTTATCGTCTGTGATCAACTCCTTCTTTGGAACATCACAGCTTTCACAGTTCCTTGATCAAACAAATCCTTTGAGTGAGATCACACACAAACGTCGTATTTCGGCTCTCGGACCCGGTGGTCTGAGCCGCGAACGCGCAGGATTTGAAGTCCGCGACGTACACTACTCACACTATGGTCGTTTGTGTACCATCGAAACGCCCGAAGGTCCGAATATCGGTCTTATATCTACCCTTTGCGTACATGCGAAGATTAACGAAATGGGCTTTATTGAAACCCCTTATCGTAAAGTGCACGAAGGCAAGGTAGACATGAAGAAATTAACCTACCTCAGCGCGGAAGAAGAAGATGTGGCGAAAATCGCCCAGGCAAACGTACCGCTGGATGAAAAAGGCAATTTCGTTGAAGAGAAAATTGTTTCAAGGCAGACAGGCGATTTCCCTATTCTTGAAAAGAATGAGGTGGAATTTATGGACGTTGCACCTAACCAAATCGTTGGTTTAAGTGCATCACTCATCCCCTTCCTCGAACATGATGATGCCAACCGTGCGCTGATGGGTTCAAACATGCAACGCCAGGCTGTTCCTTTGATCAGGCCGGAAATGCCAATCGTGGGTACGGGTCTCGAAGCAAAAGCAGCACGTGATGCGCGCATCCAAATCCATGCAGAAGGAGAGGGTGTGGTTGAGTTCGTGGATGCAAATGAAATTCACGTTCGCTACGAAAGAAATGAAGTCCAGAAACTAGTCAGCTTTGAAGACGATCTGAAGATATATAAACTCACCAAGTTCATTAAGACCAACCAGGAAACCTGTATCAACCTGAAACCCGCCGTAAAAAAAGGACAGCGCGTGAAGGAAGGTGACTTCCTGACTGAAGGCTATGCGGTGCAGAGTGGTGAAATGGCGTTGGGTCGCAACCTCAAGGTAGCGTTCATGCCATGGAAAGGATACAATTTTGAAGACGCGATTGTGATCAGCGAAAAAGTAGTCCGTGAAGATCTGTTCACCTCTGTTCATATCTCAGAATATGAGTTGGAAGTGCGCGATACAAAATTGGGAGAAGAAGAATTGACCCCGGATATTCCAAATGTTTCTGAAGAGGCTACCAAAGATTTAGATGAAAATGGAATTATCCGTGTGGGTGCCCAGATTAAAGAAGGAGATATCCTGATTGGTAAGATCACACCAAAGGGCGAAAGTGACCCCACTCCGGAAGAAAAATTGCTTCGCGCCATTTTCGGTGACAAAGCCGGTGACGCAAAGGACGCTTCACTTAAAGCACCAAGTGGAACGGAAGGTGTGGTGATCAACAAGAAATTATTCCAACGCGCTAAGAAAGATAAGAATGCAAAGCTGAGAGAGAAAGCCGTTCTTGAAAAGATTGAAAAAGTACATGAGAAGAATGTTACCGACTTGCTGGAAGTGCTTGTAGGGAAATTGCAGGTTTTGTTGAAAGATCATGCATCTTCAGGCGTCAACAACAATTTTGGCGAAGTTCAGATTGGTAAAGGTGCCAAGTTCACGGCTAAAAACCTGGGCGGCATCGATTACTTAAATGTGAATCCGCTGGGTTGGACTGGCGATGCAAAGACAGATGAGTTGGTAAACGTTCTGCTGCACAACTATAATATTAAATACAACGAAGAGCTGGGTAGATACAAAAGAGAAAAATTCAATATTTCAATAGGTGATGAATTACCTGCTGGAGTACTGAAGCTCGCTAAAGTGTATTTAGCAGTGAAGCGTAAGTTGAAAGTGGGTGATAAAATGGCGGGACGCCATGGAAACAAAGGGATTGTTGCCAAGATCGTGCGTGCTGAAGACATGCCTTTCCTGGAAGACGGAACCAATGTTGACATTGTGCTAAACCCGCTGGGCGTACCTTCCCGTATGAACCTTGGACAGATTTACGAAACTGTGCTGGGATGGGCTGGTGAAAAATTAGGATTGAGATTTGCCACGCCGATTTTCGACGGTGCGACAGTAGAAGAAATCGCCGAGCATATTCAGAAAGCAGGGTTACCCAGCTTTGGCCACACTTACCTGTATGACGGAGAGACCGGGGAAAGGTTTGACCAGAAAGCTACGGTTGGTATCATTTACATCATTAAATTGCATCACATGGTGGATGATAAGATGCACGCCAGAAGCATCGGACCTTACAGCCTGATCACGCAGCAACCTTTGGGCGGTAAAGCTCAATTCGGAGGTCAGCGTTTCGGTGAAATGGAAGTTTGGGCACTTGAAGCCTACGGCGCATCCAACATACTGCAGGAATTGTTGACTTTAAAATCCGATGACATCATTGGCCGTGCTAAAACCTATGAGGCGATTGTAAAAGGAGACACTATTCCGCGCGCAGGAATCCCCGAATCTTTCAACGTGCTCGTGCACGAATTAAGAGGTTTGGGATTGGATCTCAAATTTGAATAAATTCGCTAACTGATGAATTATACAAGCCATTCGCGCAAGTGAGTGGCTTTTTTGTATCCCGGAGGAAGGATATTTTGAGTAAAGGCGCAAAGGCGGCAAGATGGCCACCTTTGCGCCTTCACTTGAAACATCTGTTTATCTTCTCGAAGAATCCATCAAAAACTCCTTCAATGCCTCGTAATCCACTTCCATAGAAACTTTTTGCATCTTCTTTCCCATCAACGACTGAACCGACTCAGGTATCTCTACTTTTTCTCCAATAATGGGCTCTACTACGTCATAGAATTTTACCGGGTGGGCCGTCTCCAGAAAGATAGCAGGTTCTCTTCCCTGCTTTTCGAAATATTTTTCCAGTGACAAATAGCCTACTGCTCCATGGGGATCCAGCAGGTAATGATATTTCGTATATACATATCTGATAGCCTCCTTTGTCGCAGCATCACTGATGCTGTAACTGCTCAGGCTAGCCTTCAGGGAATCAAATTCATGATGAAACAACTCCAGTACCCTTACAAAATTGCTCGGGTCACCAACGTCCATGGCATTTGATAGGGTCGCAACGGCTTTTTTCGGACGGTACTGCCCATTTGATAAGAACCCAGGAACGATATCATTTGCATTACAGGCAGCGATAAAATGCTTCACCGGTAATCCGGCGTGGTGTGCAAGAAGGCCCGCACAAATATTCCCAAAATTGCCGCTGGGGACCGATATCACAGGTGGATGCTTCTTATCCTTCCATTGCTGGTATGCAAAGAAGTAATAGAACTGCTGAGGTAACCAACGTGCTACGTTGATGGAATTAGCCGATGTGAGAAATAACGCTTTATTGAGTTCCGAATCCACGAACGCCTTTTTTACCAGCTGCTGGCAATCATCAAAACTACCTTGTACTTCCAAAGCAAATATGTTCTTGCCTAAGGTGGTGAGCTGAAGCTCCTGCACGCTGCTAACCTTGCCTTTCGGATATAAAATAATTACCTCTACCCCATCAACTCCGTAAAATCCATTTGCTACTGCTCCGCCCGTATCCCCTGATGTGGCCACAAGGACAGTTATTTTCTTGTTCTGGCTTGTGGTAAAATATCCGAGGCATCGGCTCATGAACCGGGCACCTACATCCTTAAAGGCAAGTGTCGGACCATGAAATAATTCCAGGGAGTAAATATCTTCTTGTACGCGAACCAGAGGAAACTCAAAGGAAACCGTTTCTGCAACAATATTCTGAAGATCAGGATCCGGAATGCAACCTCCGACAAAGGGGCGAATGACCTGGAATGCAATTTCTTCTTTTGAATATTCATCGATCCCATCAATCAGTTTGCTGGAAACCGCAGGAATCGTTTTTGGAAAATACAATCCTTTATCAGGTGCCTGTCCCCGGATAGCCGCTTCTCTAAAATCCACCTCGGGTGACGTACCCTGAAGACTATAATATTTCATGCTTTGATTCAAATAATTTTTTGATTTCAAATTTTCGGATGATGTCAGGCGGGGACTATTCTGACGCCCTGCTGATCGATTGTGGTCACGTATACATGGTGGTGCAATCCAATTTTCTCATAAATGGCTTTCATTACATTTTCCACTTTATGAGCGGTTTCCAGGTCTTTACTCACCATAAAAATAGATGGCCCTGATCCCGAAATGCCACCACCTAATGCACCAGCAGCCTTGCATTCTTTTTTGATATCATCAAATCCCGGGATCAACATGCTTCTTACCGGCTCAATGATAACATCCTCCATGGACCTTCCTATTAAATCATAATCATTCTTCATGAATCCTGCTACTAGTCCGGCAATGTTCCCCCATTGCCTAATAGCATCTTTCAACAATACCTCTTTTCTCAGAATTTGCCGGGCGTCAGAAGTTCTCACTTCAATTTGAGGATGCACGACCGTAACGAACAGGGAAGGGCATGGTATTGGAACGATATCGAGAGGAAAAATTGATCTGATCAGTGTAATACCTCCGTAAATGCAGGGCGCGATATTGTCAGCATGCTTCACACCAGACGCAACTTTCTCTCCATGCATCGCAAACCTGACCAGATCTTCTTTGGAAAAAACATCATTTAGCAAATGATTCGCTGCCACAACGGCCCCTGCTGCGCTGGCAGCGCTGGATCCAATTCCGCTTCCGGGCCTGATCTGCTTTTTGATGGTGACTTCAAATCCGATTTCATCACCAATTTCCTCTAACATAGCAAGCAGTGGAGCGCCGGCGGTATTCTGAGCGGGATCGGCAGGCAGCATATAACCATCCTTGCTCTGTATGATAATTTCTTTTTTGTCAATCAAAGAAACTTCCATTACGTCATAAGGTTCGTGCAGGCACATGCCCAACACATCAAAGCCGCAAACCAGGTTGGCCACTGTAGCCGGTGCGTGAATTGTTATCTTTTTCATGAAATAAATCCTGTCCTTTGCATGATTG
>PSRA01000042.1 GCA_003175695.1 Bacteroidota bacterium
ATTGGTAGACGCACTGTGTTCAGGTCGCAGCGCTCGCAAGGGTGTGCTGGTTCGAATCCAGTCCCGGGCACAAAGTCGGTTTTTGACCGACTTTTTTATTTCCTGAAATGTAGGCCCAGTAAGGCTTTTATTCCGATGCTATTTTTTTATTTTCCCTTGTTTTCCCCATTTTCGTTACTATGCCGTTACTCAAAGGTTTGATTCCCGAACTTTATTTCCTACCTTGGGAAAACAAAGAATAACAATCCGAAAACAAATTCAGCTATGCCAGTTAAACTTCGTGAACGAAAAAACACAGACGTGAATTCCTAAATGATCTGAAACTTAAGAAGGAATCCTGGTCCCGCCGATCGACAATCGAATTTATCGTGCCTGAATTTGGTGTTGCGATGGTAGCTGGTTGCGCAATAAAATCATGTTTACAATGATAGCAGTATGAAAAATATAATTAATTATTACGCAGCAATTGTCCTTCCATTTATAGGTATCATATTGCTTTTATTGAACGGATTTGGAGGATGGTTTTTTTTAATCTTGTTCTTAATTTATTTTTTAGTCTATCGCCCATTGATGTCGGGTTACCGGCTTGTTGCTCTGGGTGTGATTAAGAAATCCCAAATCTGGCGCAATTGGATACCTGGATGGAATTTCCGACATTTTACGCTGCTTTGGTTTAATAAACCATAAAATCAAATTCGTTCAATCTTATAAAGGAAAGGCTTAGATCTTAGAGTTGACAAGGGAAGATTTTGGAACTACAACCCACTAAGCTGCGATTGAATCCCCATTTCAATATCGTTACCTTAACGTTACTATTATTGATTATTAATTTATTATTATATACATTCGAATCCAGTCCCGGGCACTTTAGCCTAATTTCGATCAGGCTTTTTTAATTCTATGAAACGCAGGCCCAGTAAGTGTTTCGGGCCGGGAAACGCAGGTACGAATTCTTGAAACATTTGCAATTGCCTTCCGGGTCCTCCCCTGCCGCTGTACAAAAAAGACAGGAGAATTTAAAGACGGCTAATTCCATCGCACGTCCAATAGAGCCTCGTTTGCCAGAACCGAAACCCCAGATTTCAAATGCTTGTCTATGCAATTTGTAAATTCGTCCCATGCAATTCATCATCCTGGCAGTGATTAATGGCAAGCCAACAAGGTTATACGTTTCATTCATCCGCAAGAATGACCGCATGGAGTTCTACCAGGTTGACGGTAATAACGGGGGCATAGCCTTGTCTTGCAACAGACCAATACTTCAAGCAAACGGAATGAAAGATTTTCCCGCGCATTGGAATCTTGAAGAAGGAGAAATCAACAAGATCGCGTTAAAAAAAATATCTGAAGCAACTGGCGAACCTTAACTACGCTATAATTATGAAAGTTTTTATCTTCGATTATTATGCGTCCGCGATACGTTCTAGGAAAACCTTCTGATTTGCCAGTAGTCGATGAGGCTATCATAGCAACATGGCTCCCTTGGAGCTTTTATAAAATGAAAACGATTCAAGACAATTACTTTGAAAAAGTCCTCTATAAATCCACAGAACCTAGAAAGTATAGTACCGTAATTTCAAAAAGCGATAGCAACTTGGTTGTTTGCGTTCTTTTTCTCCAATCATCCTGTAAATCTGTTCAGCCTCTTCCTGACTGATCGAGTCTGCTGCTTGCTTGGAAATTGCGTAGGGGAGAAGTTGCAAAAATCACTGAACCTATTCTGTTTACACCGTAAATAAGTGCATGTCTTCTATCGAATGATTTGATCATAGAACCCTCAGCGTGAGTTATATCCAAGTGACAGAGCTTTGTTCATATATTCTTTTGCTTTAAGAGTGTCTCCCTGCGATCTTAAAATTCCGCCTGCAAAATAATACGCCTTTGGATTGTTGGGATATATTGCTATTAGTTTTGAATAACACGATAGGCCACCATTAATATCCCCTTTGCCGAGATAGGAAGAGGCAAGCATCAAATAGGCATCCTCATATTTTTTATTTAATTGAATGACGCGGTTCAAGACCTTTATAGCACTGTCATATTTTCTCAACAGGAATAGGGCAGAACCGTAATAGTAATTCAATTGAATGTCGTTAACGCCATTTTTTGAACCCTCGTGTAAATACTGATATGCAGAATCCGGCTTATTTTCTACAAGGTATACATATCCCAGGTTCGATGAAGCGTCAAAAAAACCAGGTGCGATTTCAAGAGCCCTTTTTAGATATTTTTTTGCAAGATTAAACGTATCGGATCGATCCTGTTTATTGGGAGATTTAGCTACCTGCAGGACTAACGAGTTACCCAGCAACTCATTTGCAGTTGCGCTATTTTTTGAAACCTGTATATCGCGACTATAAATTGTTAATGTATCTTTCCAATCCTTGCTTCTTGAGAATGTTTTAATGGAATAAAGGATTGTCACACTCAACAAGATCAAAAATAAGGTTGCGTGGGCCGAAAAAAAAGTTGCCAGATTATTGCCTTGCCATTTTATATTTTTTGTTTTTGTCAACTTGATCAAAAAATATGCGAGGACTATACAAAACCCTAACGACGGAATATACATGAAGCGTTCAGCCATTGAAGAACCACCCAGGAAGAACATATTTGAAACTGGGGCAAGGGAGAGTAAGAAAAATAAAGTCCCGAATTCAACGATGCGTTTCTTTCTAAAATTCACAAGAGAATAGATCCCCATGGCAAAATAGAAAATGATCCCCAAGAGGGCACCGGGATCATTGAGACGCTGAATTTTAATTTGGGCAAAATTGTAATCGGCGGTCAGGGGGTGTGGAAAGATCAGTAAACCAATATACCTGATCAGGATATAAAAAGCAGTCGCATACCTGCTGACAAGGTCAGGAGTAGCATACAGTGTGTTATTCAATTCGGAGGTCTTGGTAACGACATTTTCGGGAAGATCTCTAAAAACTATCATTCTTATGATCAGCCAAAGCCCCGTTATGGCACCCAATAAAATCGCAACTGAAACAATTCGCTTTTTGAACTGATCCGAGAAAAAGAAAATGGTCAGCGGTATGATCAGTAAAAAAGCAATGCCGGTTTCTTTTGATAGTAACGTAAGAAAAAAACTGGCTCCACCCAGGACCAGGGCCTTTATTGATTGCGATGAGCTGTATTCGATAAAAAACCCAATTGAAAGAATTCCAAACAGAAGACAAAGAATTTCATCCAAACTTTTAATATTATTGACAACTTCAGTGTGAATCGGATGAGTAACAAAAAGAAGGGCGCAAACGAATGGAAATACCAGGTTTTGCCTTTTTAGCAATTTGATAAAAAGTAATAATAAAATCACACCACTGACTGCGTGTAAAAAAATATTTATAAAGTGGTAAATATTGGGATTGTTTGGAAAAAACTCCCAAACTATTGCGAAAATGATTAAAGGAATCGGTCGATAAATCGGGCCCCTTAATTCATCACGACCGGAACCATACCAGTAATCTGTTTTTAAAATGGTCGGAATACCTGCAATCCCAGTTTTCGTAACCGTATTCTCGTCAATAACCCTGTGATCATCCAATGTATATTGATGATTGATACTTTGGACATAAAGAAGAAAAGCAAAAACTGCAATAATACTTGCCAATGATCTTATTAATTTCCTTTGACGCAGTAAATGATCAGGAGTCTTGGCAGGCGCCGCCATGGGTTTGATCTGCCTCTTTCTTTTCTTAGTTTTCTTTTTTTTCATCTTAAATGGCAACCTAAGATAAGGTTTCGCAAGAATAAAATGTATCCACTTTGCCCGAAGTGAAATTATGTTGATGTATCTACAGTCCCCTTTTTTAGTCTCGAAAACTTAAATTTTGCCAGCTGTGGATTGGAGAGTCTAATAAATATAAGCTAAATTTCGGTAACTGTCAAGCCCCCACGCTTTTCTCTGTTCACCTAATGAAAAGTATTATTTTCACCGCTATGATTGGCGACAACATCTTTCCCGCGATCTATCAAAATTTGTAAAAATAGTTTCTGACCTTGTATGTTAAATGATAAAAATTGTTAACGCCTTGAAAAGATAGATTTTAGCCCTTGGCCGGCCTTTCATCATAGCTTATTAAAGCTGCGTTAATTGAAGCAACCGAAGGCAGGCGGAAATCCGACTCGTCTTATTGCACCTATATGTTGCCGTTAGTTTGTGAACAAGTTTTAAATTCGAGAAGCACGATGTAAAAGACTATATTTTTTTACTCTTCAAGCATTATTAGAGATACTTACAAATAGAGATTCCCTTCCATTACTATTGTTGAAGAGTCGCTAACCCATATTCCGTCGTCAATCACTCTAACACGAAGTAGAAGGATGTTCCACGTATTTTCCTGCAGGATCATGAGTTGCTGGTTCTCCATGCTATTAAAAAAATCGCAAGCAAAAAAGTAAAAATGCAACATAATAGATGAAATCTAGCTCCTTTTTGAGAACTGTCATGTTCATTAACACATCTTAAATAAAGCATATTTTAATCTATAACCGCCATTAAAGTCAGAGATCTTTTCTCTACCTTTAAATGACGCACTTTCCTGGAAACCTATAATTAGACCTTTCTTCCCTCCCCTGAGATTAGAGACAATAATATTGTGTTCGTAGATACTTCGGTTCGAATCAGGATTCATGAATGATTCGATTTTACTTGGCTAAACATATGAGCATGTTCCAGAAATTCCCCTATCGCTACCGAGTGCTGATCTTACTCTTTTTCCTGATAAGCATTACCCTTCTGGACCGAATGGGCATTTCGTTGGTGGGTGTGCGGATAAAATCTGAATTCCATCTTAGCAACACACAATTCGGCTGGGCCCTTACTGCATTTTCATTGGCCTATACGTTGTTTGAAATACCTTCCGGCCGCCTTGGTGACAAATGGGGCCAGAAAGCAACTTTGATACGAATTGTCCTCTGGTGGTCAGTTTTCACGGCGTTGACGGGAATGGTAACGGGTTTGATTTCACTAATCATTGTCCGCTTTCTTTTTGGTATTGGAGAAGCCGGAGCATTTCCCAACACAATGGCTGTAATTTCCCGCTGGTTTCCAGCGGGCGAAACATCAAGAAGTATAGCAGTAACCTTTATTGGTTTGTCTCTCGGGATGGTTGTAGCACCCTTGATCGTTGTTCCCGTTATGAAATCCTACGGATGGCGTATGACATTTTTTGTAAACGCTATCATAGGTGCCATATGGGTTTTGATATGCTGGCGATGGTTTAAAAACAATCCCTCTGAAATGAAGGGAATTTCCTACCAGGAAAGAAAATTCATTGAAGAAAACCGGAAATTCAATAGCCATAGTTCGGGTATACCATGGAAACAAATGTTCAGAAGTCGCACTCTCCTGGCAATTTCATATGCTCATTTCTGTGCCCAATGGAGCGCCTATTTTTTGCAAACCTGGCTTGCGATTTTATTAGTGGAGGGGAGGCATTTACCTGAGAATAAAATGAAACTGGCCGTATCATTCATTTTTATTCCTTCCATTCCGGCAGGTTTTTTCCTGGGCTTGCTGGGAGATCGGATCGTTAGGAAGAAAGGCTTGACATTTGGACGGCGTTTTGTAAGTACTGCGTCACTTGCATTGATGGGCTTAAGCTATTTAGTCGCGGCAATGTTCCCAAACAATACTTCCCTGATCACCGGGATGGTGCTGGCTTACCTGTTTCAAATTTTTTATTCAACTGCTTCATATGGCATCTGTATTGATATCAGTGATAACTGTCCGGCCACCGTTACTAGTGTTATGAACACCTGTGGTCAATTGGGTTCCTCTGCAGTAGCAATCATTTTCGGACTGATCGTTGACCATACTCATAATTATAACTTGCCCTTGTATGTAATCGCAGTTGTACTGTTCACAGGCTCTTTGACTTGTCTCTCACTTGAACCTACCAGGAAATTGAATCTTGAACCGGCTAAATTACTGACTCCAGAGCTGGCAACTAGCAAAGCCAATGTCTGAAATTTATGTTAGTATAAATACAGTGTTGCAAATGCTTATTCCATGTAGGCATTTTCCATCTTCTTCAACTCAAACCCCCTAAATTCTCCCGCAAAAGTAGCGGTACAAACTTTTTGTTTTTGCCTGAACCAATTGGCATCAAACCAAATCTTTAACCTCGCAATAAAGCATTAAAGCTCTCCGTATCAAAAAATATCCTCAAGCTGCATAATTTGCCGCCCTTCGCCTTCCATAACTCTGCAACATTGGCGTTGACTTTCTTTCCACCAGGAAAAACATAATCATAATTCGCGAGTACAAATGCCCCCTGATCAGAGATGAATGTGTCCTTAGCCCGAACATCAGTAAAAACCTTACCAAACCGGTCAATGACCCCTATGTACGATTGCTTACCAATAATTGGCTCGCTTTTGAGCATGTTCCCACCGATAAATTCAAAATCTTCGGCTAAGACAGACTCCCAGCCTTTTTTCCTGGCTAGCCCACTATAATAGGTTTGAAGTAATTGCTGGATTTCCATAAAACTCGATTTAAGTTGGCATTTATTCTAATCCCCAGACGAACCGTTTTGGTTAAATCGGACAAACACTTCAGATTATTATTTCTGCAAAAGGATTGGTTACCATTGATCACCGTTAATCCATATTATCTTTCTTTGTTAATTTCTTATCAGGATTGGATGATCGTATTTTCTGGAGATCTGCCGTTCCGCCTTTATGCAAATAAATGGTCTCACCCCGATGATCTGTCTCGTCAAAGGGAAGAAATTCCTGTAAGCCGTAAATGTTCAATCCGTCACAATTCCTGCATTCAATGGCATGCCTGAAATAAGCAGGTAGCCCCTGATTCCACCGTACTGACATATCATGGATATGCAGTTGACTGACGAGATCGGCATATAGTGCCGGAATATTGTGACTAAAAATACCCTTGCTAATATCATTGACCGGCCGGAGATCAAAATTTCCACCATAGCCGTTATTGAGCGGACTCACCGTTATGGTAAGATCTACGTGATCAAACGAAATATCGCGAATCAATCCTTTGGAAGCCGCAATCATCACAATGCCGGATTCTGAAAAAGCAGTAATATTTGAAAATCTAACCTGGCTAATACTGCCTGCTTTTTTGCTTCCCAAACCCGGCAAAGATGAAATATGAATTGGTTCACCATGCCCCCACCATTGTCCCGAATGCAGCCGTGTTTGAATATTTATGTTCGAAAAAGTCATGTTCTTCATATCCCCTTCTCTTCTTTGAAAAATACCGATGCCGCGATTGGAATCATAGATGGTAATATTGTTGAAGAGCAGGTCTCCTGAATTGTGGTCGTTAAAAACATTATATCCAACACGGATACCACAGGAACGCGAATGAAGAACGCAGTTGCTGACGACCAGTGAACTGGAACTAACCACCGCAATGGCATCATCTCCGGCCTGAATAAAACAATTGGAAACAGTAATGAATTTTGAGTCGTAAAAATCTATCCCATCACTATTGGGAATACTCATATTATTCTCGATGGTGACTCCGTTGATATGAATGTCCTCGGAGAGCAAAAAAGCAACCGTCCAATTGGGCGACTCCTGAAATTTGACCTGGTCCATATATATCCGCTTGCAATTGGAAAAAATAATCATGACGCCCGGCCTCGACTCATAATTGCCTTTCCACAATACCGGCCCGTCCTTTCTTCCGAACCTGGAATCCATGTATAAATCCCTCTGCCTTGTAAATTTTCGATCAAAATCCGCTCCTTTCTGAAGACTATCCATCCACATCGAATTTTTTCCTCTTCCATTGATCCTTCCAGGTCCGGTCAAAGAAATATTTTGTTCATCGTGCGCCACGAGTATTCCCGTTCTTCCGCCAGCTCCAGGGCCGCTGAACCCAAAGTCTTTTTGATATAAATAATCTGAATCATTCAGGCTTCCGGATAAAACTGCGCCGGCCTCTAGATGCAATTCCATATTACTGTAGAGGCGAATGGTGCCCGTAACGAATATCCCTGTGGGGATCTCGATCCTGCCGCCACCATGCTCATGACAGTCGTTGACAGCTTTTTGAATGGCTGCGGTATTCACAGATTGGCCATCTGGCCTGGCCCCGTATTCAAGAATATTATAAACGGCAGAAGCGCGACTTCCGCCCTGAGCGAGCGATTTGAAGCATGACAAACTAAAAAGTATTGCCAGCGATAGATAAATGCCTTTCTTATTCCAGGATGAACGATGGGCTGACAAAAAGGTACACATCTTAGTTATATTCATTTTAGTCTGAAATCATCTTGAATTAATTAAAAATACAATTTCCATCATAATGCCAGGGGGTCATATAAAAATACAAGCAATTCATAATCGGATGTGTTGAAACACTAATTTTATCATCATGAGACCAAAGCCTCTTTCGATTGCAGCCTTGTTCGTCCTCTTTGCTCAGGCTTGCCTGGCCCAGGATATTACAAGGGAACCCAAACCCTCCTCCAAACCGTCCAAGTACCAGCAGGCGCAAATCGCCAGGAAATATGGAATGTTTATACATTTCGGGATAAATACTTTTCACGATGAGGAATGGACAGATGGCAGCAAACCAGCTGAGACCTATCGCCCTGATACGGTAGATGCTGACCAATGGATCAGGACTGCCCTGGAAGCAGGAATGAAGTACGTTATATTAGTGACCAAACATGTGGATGGGTTTTGCATGTGGAATAGTCAGTATACAGACTACGATATAGCCAACTCCGGTAATCAAACCAATGTGGTGGAAGCCGTTGCGAGAGCCTGTAAAAAATATGGAATCGCACTCGGGCTCTACTATTCAATGTGGGACCGTCACCAGAATGGCCATACATTGGATACTACATTGGATAGAGACTATAACAAGTATATGGTGAACCAGATAAGGGAATTAATCACTATCACTAACCAATATACGCCAGTAGTTGAATTATGGCTGGATGCGGGTTGGGAAAAGCAGAGGTCACGGTGGCCAATAGCCGAAATATATGAAACGGTCAAGGGAATGGCTCCCCAATGCCAGGTGGGGGTCAATTGGTCCATTGGCAGGCCAGACAACCCAGATCCTGATTCTGCATTTCTGCTCCCTACTTTGCAAAAACAAGGTTATCCGATTCGGTATTTCCCCAGCGATTTCAGAATGGGCGATCCATATATGCCGGCCAATCCTGACCCGAAATTATTCGAGCACAATAGGAAGCTTTATTATATGCCCTGGGAAACAACGATCTGCCTGAGTCAGAAATGGTTCTATAATACAAAAGATACTGTGTATAAAACGCCTGAGGAACTCTTTGATATTTATAAGAAAGCGACAGCGCAGGACAATATCCTGATACTTGATTTACCACCAGACCGGTCGGGCAGGCTGAGAGAAAAAGACCGGCAAATAGTTTTTTCATTGCAAAAGTTGATCGAGGCAGATCAAAAGAAATAGACCTGCCTGCCATCGGTATTATAAGCCACTCTGAGTGATTTATTTTCAAAAAATGTCCTGACACCCATAATAAAAAATATGATTTTCCGATAGAGACTAACCCGTAAAGCAATTCGAAAGAACAATCGTTGAAAAATGGAGTACCTACCATTCACATTAGCTTCATTCTAACGAATGCCGTCTTCCCAAAGGAAGAGTACCTTGCAATAAGATATTTATTTTGATCAGTTTTACGCAACTATGAATGAAGAGATCACACTCAAGAAAAAAACTGATCAAAAGCCAAGACTATAAAGCAGCGCTCACGATGCTTCTTCTTTGTCCTCGCCTATCAATAACGACCACGATCTTAAAATTCGAATGCGGTCAAGAATTACTTTGCCAATAGCAGTCAAAGGAATGAAGAGGAACATGCCAGGGACTCCCCAAATGAGCCCTCCTGCCACCAATGCCAGGAATGTGATGAAGGGGTTCATTTTGACCTTGCTCCCCACCAATTTTGGGACGACAATATTGGCATCGATGAGATGCGCGAAGGTAAACACGGCCCCCGCTTCCACTGCCTGAACGCTTCCCCCGGTTGCCAGCGTGATCAGGATCGCCACAACGATCATTGAATACATACCAGCATATGGAATTACATTTATGATTGCCGCCAAAATCGCTAAAAGGACAGCATATTTAATTTGAAAGATGAGGAGTAACAAAACGATCAGGGTAAACAAAATGGTGTTTTCAATTAGTAGTCCTGTTACATAACCTGAAATGACATGTCGAGTCTCCTGGATGAGTTTGCGCACACGTCCGGCGAATTTGTTGTCAAATAAAGAAAATAAAAATTTTGACAATACCGGGCGATGATACAATGAAAAAAACACAAAAAATATCATAAAGATGACGAGGAGAAAAGACTTAAAGATATTTAGCAGCCAGTTACCCGCTGCCCCCGCCACTCGTTCATTGATAGAGTTAGCAGATTGTTTGAGATAGGATTGCTGAGACAATTTATCAATGTGCCATTGAGACTCGAGCCAGGTCTGAATAGAGCCTAACTCGGAAAAGAATCTATTTTTTGAATTAAGGACATTGCTAAAAAAAACCTGGAGCTCGCGCATAACGAAATAGGAGATGCCAACGATAAAGAACAGAAAAATGAAAATGGGCACCAGGGCAGACCAAAACCTGTTCACCTTCATGCTTTCCAGCTTATTTGTAAAGGGTACAAGAAAAATAACCAGCAGGAGCCCGAAACAAATAGAAACAAAAACTGATCGTCCCAAAATCAATAAGAAAATTCCCAGAGCAAGCAAATGCAGCTGGACAATCCATTTCCAGGCATTGATTTCTTTTACTGCGAACATTACTCAGAAGGCGCTAAAACCATACCATGTATATAAACCACGATTGAATATAGCGCACTATCGCTGTGGTATAATTTCTACGTCGAAAGATAATTGGTGGGTTTTAATTCCGAATACCATTGACCCGATTGTCGGCTCGCATAATTATTGCTTCTTGCTTTGAGGCAAAATACTAATTCAAATTTTCTCCATTTAACCAAGCAAGTTATGCCAACGCTTTTAAAAAAGGCGCCCGTCAGAAAGAAGAAGCGAGCAATATCGGGCGCATCAAACAAGGCGAATGAAAACATCTCTGCGAGCTACAACAAAGTAAAGCATTTTAACGGAGTCCAATATACGGGTATGCAAATCGGCCGCTCACATAAATGGCATTATGATGAAGGTGAATGGACCGAGACGAAGATTACCCCCGATTTATGGGAAATTTCTTATGCGGTTACAAAGCGCAGGGTGGGTCATGCGCCAAAAGGTTCAGGGGTGCCAGTTGGCACCGGTTATAATTGGTATATCCTGGCCCATCAGGTAGTAAAAAAATTGAACGCCAATGACTATAGCACCATGATGTCCGGATTAAAATACAAATTGGCTCATAAGCGCGCGGTAAAAGAAAATTGGAGTGCCAGCTCACCCGCACAGAGAAAACACCTCATTGAATTTCTAAAGCAAATGATCGACCAGTTGCGCCAGACGCCGGTGCCTATCGCTTTCGAATACAAGGGGAAAAAATGGAAAGGTGAAGGAATTCCCATACCTGAAACCTGCCAGGACAAAGTTTGCTATGAACTCGACATCATTTTGAATGGTGAACCTGTTGGGATCATTCACCGTGCCAAGTCAGGATGGAAAATTAAACACATCGAAGATCAGGAGTTCGTAGATGCAATAGGTGAGCAGATTATGCTCTGGTATGAATAAATGAAACTTCAATGTCCTTTTAGGTAGTAACTCCGCGTGCAACTCTGTGGAACGGTCACTTTGTAAATTTTCTTATACGCTTCATAAGGTATTCAATAGCCAAAAGATCCATTGCTGAACGAATGACATAAAAAATGTGCCATCTCGGCACATTAATAGCGCGTAACATATGGATTTTGAGGTGAAAATTCCCATTATCTAAATAATTTGTGCAAATAATTCCCACCGATTCTCTGTTGAATTGTTCATCCTTTTTTAATCCTTTCATACCTAGTTCATCCTCCGGATGGCATGATATTATCATTGTTCAATTGAAGGAAAATGAATGGCTAGATTTATTTTAGAAAGGCCCCGGGATTCCCGGGGCTTCGTGATGATTAAACGCCGTTGTAACCTGTGAATAGTTCCGTGTGAAACTATCGCCATAGTCGGATGATTTGACGAAAAGCCTGAAGAGAGTATGCGTCGCCCCACACCTTCGATATATAGTGCCCTTGGAGCGAATTTGGCAATCGCTATTGTTAAGTTTATAGCAGGGTCCGCCAGTCGAAGCTCTTCCATGATCTCGGAAGCGGTTCACTCCATGGTAGATTGCCTGAATGAATTACTCTTATTGCTGGGAATTAAAAAAAGCAATAAAAAAGGCGATAAGGAACACCCCTTTGGATATGGAAGGGAATTGTATTTCTGGTCCTTCATAGTTGCCATTATGATATTTGGCCTGGGCGCAGGCGTTTCATTTTTGCAAGGTTTTTTTCAATTAAGAGAGCCGGAATTACCGCGTCACATTGCGTGGAATTATATTGTCCTTGCCTGCGCCTTTTTGTTCGAAGGAACTTCATTTTTAATAGCACTTAAAGCCTTTAATAAAGTGCGTCGTGGTGATCAGTCTTTCTGGCAAGCGATCAGATCAAGCAAGGATCCTACTATCTTCATGATTCTGCTGGAAGATGCAGGTGCAGTTGCAGGTGTTATTGTAGTAGTGACTTTTCTTTTTCTCGGAGAGAAATTCCAAAATCCGCATTTGGACGGAGTGGCTTCCATCCTGGTCAGTTTAATACTTGCTTTCATTTCCATCATTCTTGCGCGCGAATGTCGAAGTTTGTTGATGGGAGAAGGCATCTCCAAAGAATCCGAGGAAAAGATAACCGATCTTGTCAGGCAAGATCGCGCCGTCAATAATCTGCACCGGATATTTTCTATCTATGAGTCTCCCGACGAAGTATTGATCGTACTCATCATTTCTTTCCAGGAGGACCTAACCGTTCGGCAAATTAATCAGGCAATTCAAAGACTAAAAAAAACGATCCGGGCGGAGTTCGGCAAGATAAATTATATCATCATTGAGCCGCATCCGAAGGAAAAGAAAAAAGCTGACTTTAAGATAGGAGCTTGATTCCTCCACATGAAAAACACAACTGCGATTCTTCTCTCTTGGGCCGCTGGCATGAAAATGTAAGCTTACACATTACTCCCGTTACCATACTTGTGAAAAGATCTATGGCCTTATAACATTTGTCACATCATGGACCAACACAATTTTTGGACTAAATATGTCTTTAGCCAGGACCACAAAATGATTTCTAAGCAATTCCTGATCACTGGAATTATTTGGGCAATCGTTGGAGGTCTTCTCTCCGTACTTTTCCGGTTACAATTGGGTTTTGAGCATTCTTCTTTCCCCTGGCTCGGAAGGATTTTAGGCAGTGGCGTACTGAATGGAAAAATTCAACCAGCCGGTTATTATCAAATGATCACCATGCATGGCACGATCATGATCTTTTTCGTTCTTACAGCAGGGCTCAGTGGAACTTTTGCCAATTTGTTAATCCCCTTGCAAGTTGGTGCGCGGGATATGGCCTCCCCGTTCGTGAATATGCTCTCTTACTGGTTTTTCTTCGTTGCCAGCATAATCATGTTGGTTTCATTTTTTGTTCCGTCAGGACCAGCAGGTATCGGATGGACAAGCTATGCTCCCCTTAGTGCATTGAGAGACGCAGATTCAGGTTCGGGAACGGGAATGGATCTTTGGATTTTCAGTCTAATGTTTTTCATCATTTCCATCCTGATGGGTGGTATCAATTATATTTCTACAGTATTGAACATGCGGACTAAAGGCATGGCGATGAACAGACTTCCATTGAGCACCTGGGGCCTTTTCTTTACAGCGGTCATGGGACTCCTGTCATTTCCAGTCTTGTTCGCAGCGTTGGTTTTGCTAACAATGGATAGAAATGCCGGAACAGGATTTTATCTGTCTGACATTTTTCTTGCTTCGACCAACAAGGCCTTACCTTACGAAGGAGGAAATGCGATCCTTTATCAGCATTTGTTTTGGTTTCTTGGACATCCGGAAGTCTATATTGTAATTTTTCCGGCATTTGGCATCGTTTCCGAGGTGATTAGCGTGAATGCGCGAAAACCAATTTTCGGTTATACGGCCATGGTGTCATCTATGTTTGCAATCCTCGCTCTTTCATTTACAGTTTGGGCCCATCATATGTTTGTATCGGGATTGAATCCCTTTCTGGGTTCCATCTTCGTCTTCCTCACACTGCTGATTGCCATTCCATCGGCAATAAAAGTTTTTAACTGGCTTACTACTTTATGGAGAGGAAACATCAGGTTGACCCCCGCTATGTTGTTTGCAATAGGTTTTGTAAGCACTTTCATTTCAGGTGGTTTAACTGGCATTTGGTTAGGCAATGCCCCAATCGACATTCACGTCCATGATAGCTATTTTGTCGTAGCGCATTTTCACCTGGTCATGGGAGTATCTTCAGTATTTGGCATGTTTGCGGGCATTTATCACTGGTTCCCAAAAATGTACGGGAGGCATATGAATGCTACCCTCGGTTATCTTCATTTTTGGGTCACCCTTGTAGCCGCCTACCTGATTTTCTGGCCGATGTATTATGAAGGCATAGCAGGTGTACCTCGCCGTTACTATGATTATACCCAGTGGCACACATTCAACAAATTTGGAGGCCTCAATCAGTTTATTTCGGTTGTTGCTTTTGTTTCTTTCTCGATTCAACTAATGTTTGTCTTCAATTTCTTTTACTCGATTTTCAAAGGAAGAATAGTAAAAGAACAGAATCCATGGAAAGCGAATACCCTTGAATGGACAACTCCGATCGTTCCCGGCCACGGGAATTGGCCCGGCGAGATTCCAGAAGTCTATCGTTGGCCATATGAGTACAATCATCTCGGCCGTGAATTTATACCGCAATCAGAAAAATATCAGTCAGCTGATGTCGTGGTTCCAATTAAGCAGGATATAGAAAAAGTTTAATGCTTTAACATTACGTATTTTGCTAAACATTACACAAATGGTCAGCTGATATGGCGGAAAATCACTCCGAATTATCCTTGTCAATTCAGGTCATCACTGAGTTGTTGGACACAATCAGACAAAGCGCAGATTCATTAACAAAACGAACTGTGACAGCGGGATTTGATGGATTCGTCGACACTATTGTCCGGATCATCAGGATTAAAGATTCAGGTCAATCCATTTCCACGTTTAATGAAATAAAAGAATTTGGCGAATATATACTGAGCAAGCAGGGTTCCAGTTTTAGTCTCGAATTACAGGAAAGAAGCATCAAACTGGGCGGCAATATGCCTATCATGGCAAATGCAATGGCGCAATGGGGGCCATGGATACATTGCATTGGTGCATTGGGATTTCCCGAGATCCATCCGATATTTGAAAACATGTCTCAGCGATGCATTTTGCACGGTTTCACAGACCCGGGACCTTCTACGGCCTATGAATTTGATGACGGCAAAATATTAATGGCTGAGATGAATAAGCTCAACCAGGCGGGCTGGGCCCAAATTCTGCAGGCTATTAAAAAAGATAATTTGGTAAGGATTTTTTCTGCTAGTGATATGCTCTGCATAGTCAACTGGAGTGAAATTGATTCCTCTACCGAAATATGGAAGGGTTTGCTGAAGGACATCATTCCTTCATATCACAATGAACAAAAAAAACAAATTGCTTTTTTTGACTTGTCGGACTGTTCCAAGCGGAAAAAAGAACTGGTTCTTGAGGCACTGGAATTGCTGAAAGAATTTGGTCGACATTGCCGGGTTATTCTTAGTCTGAACAGGAATGAGGCGAAACTTATCCACGAAGCTATTTTTGAAAAGAAATTGAAGGATGGAAACGAGGAGGAATTGGATGGAGGATCCAGAATACGTGCATGGCTGGACATTGAAACGCTGGTTCTTCACTCCTCAAAAAATTCTCTGGCGATACAAAAAACCGGCTCCTGTCAAAGTCAGACTTTTTATACTGGCACACCCGAAATTTCGACAGGTGCAGGTGACCACTTCAATGCAGGATTTTGTATAGCAAGTCTTCTCCAACTCGACATCCAATCTTGCATTATTTTTGCGAATATGGTTGCAGGTTTTTACATCCGCACGGGAAAAAGCCCGGGATGGAGTGATCTCGATCAATGGAAAAAGGAAATGAGTTTACCGACAAAATGAACGAGAAAATGGAAATAAAAATTTTCAAAGATTACCAGGCATTGTCAGAGCAAGCTGCTTCTGAGATAGAAGAAGTGATCAAATTGAAACCCGACGCTGTGATCTGCCTGGCAACGGGAGAAAGTCCCAAACTTACTTATCAATTACTGGTGAAGAAATTAATTGATGGAAAAATTGATTTGTCTGATTGCACATTAATTGGTCTAGATGAATGGGTGGGTGTGCCGCCGACCACTGAGGGCAGCTGTCATCATTTTCTTTATAAAGAGATTTTTTCACCTCTGGGAATTTCGGAGAATCAAATTCATTTGTTTGATGCCTTGTCCGGTAATTTATTTTTGGAGTGCCAGAACATGGACAAGCTTATTTTGGAAAAAGGAGATATTGATCTGATGGTGGTTGGCATTGGCATGAATGGACATATTGGTTTTAATGAGCCTGGGATACCGGTCGATAATTATTCCCACGTAATAAACCTGGATAGTACGACTCAAACGGTAGGTCAGAAATATTTTGCACATCCAACTGAGCTGAAGAAAGGCATAACACTTGGGCTTAAACATTTGCTTCAGGCAGAAAAAGTAGTGCTGCTTGCTAATGGTGACAAAAAGGCTTCCATTATCAAGGAAACACTGGAAGGCCCGATTTCTATAGATGTCCCTGCTACTGTATTAAGAATGCATTTGAATGCGATGGTGATCATCGATGAAGAAGCTGCTGGATTGTTAAGTGAAAAAACGCTGCTTGATAGTCAAACTGCATCCAATGTTTGAAAAAATTGACTCGCCAGGGTTCCATTAAGATCAGTTTGGGTGCTTAAAAAATTTCCTCTGCAATCTTCGGAACGTAGCTGACTTCGTATTACTGCGAAGTAAATTTCCCATTTGTTTTTCTTTTCGATTTCTGAATTTTTGAAATTGCTTATTTAATAAGAAATGTGCATAACCTGATCTTCGCAGATTCGGTATCAAGGGCAATATTTTGTATTTTAAGTTGACAAAACTCCAATTTTATGAAAGCTGAGCAAATCTTAAGAACAATTCAGCTCCTCATCGGATTGCTAATCGTGGGAATTGTGATGTGGAGTCTGATCGGCGAAGCCTGACTTCAAGAACCCCTTCCTCCAATCGCTTCTCAATCAATTTTCCAGGATCAATTCAATATTAAATTATGAACATTTTAAGTCGGAGGCTAAATAAATTCTTAACTTTCTAATTACTCCACTGCACACTGACTTCACAATTTCCCCATTGAAAGAATTCTTTCATCATTAAACCTTTTTGCTATGCAGACAAAAGAAATGCCGATCAGGATTTTGCCATCGCCGCTGCCAACCAAAGGTTACGCTGCATACAGCGCAACTTCAGGCTTGTCTCCCTTTAATTTCGAACGAAGAGCACCGGGGCCGCGTGACGTACAAATAGAAATCCAATATTGTGGAGTTTGCCATTCTGATCTTCATTTTGTGAGGAACGAATGGGGAATGTCCATTTATCCGTTAGTCCCGGGACATGAAATTGTAGGAAAAGTGGTTGAAACAGGAGAGCAAGTGACCAAATTCAGAAAAGGTGATATTGTTGGCGTGGGGTGTTTTGTCAATTCATGCAGGACCTGCGATAATTGCAAAGAAGGATTGGAGCAATACTGCCTGAACGGGGCGGTTGCAACCTACAACTCCTACGAACGAGATGGAAAAACGATTACGTATGGTGGTTATTCAAATCAAATCGTCGTTGACCATGACTTTGTTTTACAGGTGTCCAACAAACTCCCTCTTGAAAAGGTTGCACCGCTGTTATGTGCCGGCATAACGACCTATTCGCCCCTCAGAAAATGGGGAGTCACCGAGGGTCATAAACTTGGCGTGGTCGGGTTGGGAGGCCTGGGTCATATGGTTGTAAAATTTGGAGTATCGTTCGGGGCTGAAACTACAGTTTTTAGCAGAGCTCAATCAAAAGAGGCTGATGCAAAAAAACTAGGGGCACATCATTTCATCAATACTTCCAATGAAAAAGATGTAAAAGAAGCCGCAGGGTATTTTGATTTTATCGTCGACACAGTGTCTGCAAAGCACGATTACAATCAATATTTGGAAATGCTAAAAACAGATGGCACACTTATTTGCGTTGGTGCACCACCGGAAGTCGAACCGATAGGCATCTTCAATTTGATCATGAAGAGGAGGAGAATTGCCGGTTCATTAGTAGGGGGACTGCCTGAAACTCAGGAAATGCTTGATTACTGCGCCGAGCATGGCATTACATCAGACATTGAGCTGATAGATATAAACTATATCAATCAGGCTTACGAACGAATGCTGAAGAGTGATGTTAAATACAGGTTTGTTATTGACATGAAGACTTTGTAAGAGTCAGGAGTCAGGAGTCGATCAACTCCTGACTCCTGACTAAACCTATTCCATCATCTTCTTCACCGCCTCCCAGGTCTCCTGATTTACAGGTATCCCCTCCCGCATATTCTTTATTCTTGTTGCCAGGGTATTTTCACCTGGATATCTAACCGGTGAATCACGGTTTGTTCGAGTTGAAGTTTTTGTAAACTCAATTATTTTCTCTGTCAAGGCTTGATGCAAATCCTGCTGGTAAATGCATATAAAAGTCTGCGACAGTCCGATTTCATTTCCGGATCCGGTAATTTCAGCAGTTGATTTGCCACCCCCCAAAGCGGTCAGCACAATGTCCAACATAAAAGCTAATCCCGATCCTTTCCAGAATCCAATTGGCAAGGCGGTCTTCAATCTTCTGATCATTGCCGGATCGTGAGACAAATTTCCGGATTCATCAAAGCCGCCGGCAAAAGGAAGTGGCTGCTTTGACCATTCATATTCCTGCATTTTGCCATAAGAATATTGCGACATGGCCATGTCCAATACCAAATTCCCTTCTTTTCTGGGCACGGCTATCACCAATGGATTATTTCCCAAACGAGCATCTTTCCCACCCCAGGGCGGCATTCCTGCAATGGCATTGGTGAAACAAATGGCAATACAACCAGCGTCGGCAGCCTGCCATCCATATGTCCCGCCTCGCATCCAATGATTATTGTTGCGTACCGTGACGCAACCAATTCCATTTTCCTTGGCCAGGATAACCGCACGGGACGTGCAAACCGACGCATTATACATGCCCGGCCCGGTTTGACCATCATAGACCTCAACCTGACCATATTTCTTCACCAAAGAAAGTTCTCCATTCGGATGAATAAGTCCTTTGCGAACATAATCTATAAAAACAGGAAACCTGTTCAAACCATGCGAGTAAACACCATCACGGCTATTAGAAGCAAATATGTCTGCGCATACTTCTGCTTTTCTTTCATCAAAAGAAAAACGAATCATTATGGCTTTCAAAAGTTTTTTCAGCTCATCGAAAGATACGCGCATGATAACTGTTTGTCTGTTTATTTCGGGTGATCCTGACCGTTTCCATTCAGGCCTAGGAATATAGTAAATGTGGTTCCTTTCCCCACTTCGCTGGACGCAAATATTTTACCCTTGTGATTCAAAATAATATTCTGTGTGTGCGTCAGGCCCAAACCATTACCCGTTTTCTTTGAAGTGAAATACGGATCAAAAATCTTAGCCAGGGTTTCAAAATCCATCCCTTTGCCATTATCTGAGATATTAATTTCACACATGTTATTTTTCACCGAGGTTTCCAGGACTAGCAATCCCGTTTTTTCATCCGTAGATTCAATAGCATTCATTATGATATTAAGAAATGCAATCCGCATCCGCTCTTTGTCTATTTCCACAGTCGGTATATCATTACCATATTTTTTCTCGATCTTGATTTGATTCAGTTGTGCCCGGTCACGGGCAAAATCCAGAGCTTCATCCAATACCTCATTTATATCAGCCTTTTCATACTTTAATTCAGAAAATCGGGTAGCATGCAAAAGATCATTGATGAGGTGATTGATCCGTTTTGAATTGCGGGCAATAATATCCATGAACACTTTCTTGTCTTCTTCACTGATTTCACCCGCTATTAAATGATCGATGGAAAGATCAATATTTGTTAATGGATTCTTTACTTCATGCGCGATGACCCGGGCCACCCTGCCAGTACTAGCGAAACTTTGGATGCCACGTAAGGCAATTAATTCTCTGTTTGCTTCATCCAACTCCTTCACCCTTTTTTCTAATTGATCATGATAACCAGCTGCTTCTTTTGATGCCTCCTGTTTGGCCCTGTTCTCGATATTGAAAGTCACCAGTGAATAAATAATGATAAGAATGGAGAACAGGAACAACGCCACAATAATCGTATATACAACCCTGTTAATCGATCGCACGTTGCCGTTTCTTTCATTCAACAACTCATCTTCCCGATTTTCCATTGTTCCCACGACAAAGCGAATTGAATCCATAATGGCCTTGCTTTCAAATGCCTTCTCTTTTACGAGTGGTGTCAGTTCAAAGTGGGCCTCACGTAATTCATTTAGTTGATCAGCAATGATTGCAAATTTTCTATCGATCAGAACTTTTAACTTCGCTGTTCTTTCTGTCTGAATTGCATTGTCTGAAGTTAAATGAACAAGCACGGCATGTATTGAATCGACTTTATTTTGGCTGGTGTAGTAAGGCAGTAAGAATTTTTCGTCTTTCATCATAATAAGCCCGCGAAGACCAATTTCAGCATCTTTAAGGTAGGAAACCAGCAGTTCCAGTTTGTTTATCACCTGCCGGGTATGATCCACCCATTGATTCTCTTTTCTTAATTCGAGGACAGCGTTCAATGTGAGGATATAGGATACCAGAAGAAGAACTAAAGCAGCCAGGTAGCCGCTTCGAATTCTACGAGAAAAATTGAATTTCATAGCGATGATTTCAATACAACCGATTCTCAGATCAATAACCCGTCTTCACGCACCATCCTTGCAGCTTCGAGGCCTAAGCATTTGAAAATTACATAAAAAAAGCAAGTTCTCAGATACCTTCATCATTAAGTAATGGTACCCATTTACAGCTCGGTTCATCCGCCAGGCTCTTAACTTTGTGTCTTTGCTTTCTTTAGATGAGACTATGAATAAGAATAAAAGTGCAGGGATTCTGGCATATAAATTCAGGGCATCTACAATCGAATTTTTTCTTGTACATCCCGGCGGTCCTTTTTGGAAAAACAAGGACCAGGGTGCCTGGACCATCCCAAAGGGAGAATTCACGGACGAGGAACCACTGGTAGCAGCCATTCGGGAATTCTTCGAGGAAACCGGATCGCAGGTTGATGGAGAATTCATATCGTTACAACCAGTCAAACAAAAATCCGGCAAGTTAATTTTTGCTTTCGCCATCGAGACGAAAGTAGATGCCAGCAAAATCCATAGTAACCAATTTGAAATGGAATGGCCTCCCCATTCAGGTAAGACGCAAACATTTCCGGAAATTGATAAGGCAGCCTGGTTTGAGTTAGAAGACGCGAAATTGAAGATAAATCCCGCGCAGGTTGGACTGATCGAAGAACTGTTGACAAAATTGAAATTGAAATAATTCTGTCTAGCAATTCAAAACAGTCGTTACTTTCTGGGAATAAATCACTTATACAAAAGTTAGTTATGGTGGTTACAAACTGCCTTCTTGCATTTACTAATAAATGAATGAAGGATCAGCATTTATTTACCTTAAATCAAGTACATATGAAAACCGAGGTGGTAGCTCAAAAAGAATTTGACTTGCATTCCACTCTTGGATGGGGCAGAACATTTTTTATTTGCCTCGGATTTGCGAGTTTATATTATATCGCCTATCTGGCTTTGCTTGTGCATATCATCGTCAGGCCGGGAACAACTGTTTTTTAATTCCTCCGCCCATATCTATCCATTTCCCGCATGTTTATGCGGGAAACTTTTTCATTTTGTCAATTAAGCTTCGGCCTTAAAATTGTAATTTACTATATAAAAAAGAGTATGAACAACAGAGGCAAAGGTATCCTCTATATGGTCCTGGGCATATACGCACTCATGGTGAGCTGGTATTATAACCACTCGATTGTGCTCTTGATCATTCACTACATCTTCTGGCCAATCTATCTTATCTATGAATTGCTGAGCGGAAGATTGTCCAATGACATGTGGAGGAAAATTCCCGAATCTTATTTCAGATGAGCATTCATTCACTTTAGACCACCAACATGGCATCCCCATAGCTGAAGAAGCGGTATTTGTCTTTAATCGCTTTCTTATATGCTTCCATGGACAAATCATAGCCGGCAAAGGCGCAAACCATGATGAGAAGACTGGTTTTGGGCAGGTGAAAATTAGTAATCAATGCATCTGCAATATTAAACTGGTATGGAGGGTGGATAAATGTATTTGTCCAACCTTCTGAGGGTTTCAATAATTTTTCAGCTGTAAACGAAGATTCGATCGCACGCATAGTTGTCGTTCCAACAGAACAAATCCTGTTTCCGCTCATCCGCGCCTTGTTTACAATCCTGCAGGCGTCTTCGTCGATTCGATAATACTCAGCATCCATCTTATGTTTACTAAGGTCTTCCACCTCAATAGGTCTGAAAGTGCCCAGACCCGTATGCAACGTGGCTTCCGCAAAACGAATCCCCTTAATTTCCAATCTCTTGATAAGCTCTTTGCTAAAATGTAATCCAGCAGTGGGCGCTGCAACGGCACCCTCGTATTTTGCATACACGGTTTGGTAACGCTCTTTGTCTTCTTCGTCAGGTTTGCGCTTTATATATTTTGGCAGGGGGGTTTCTCCCAAAACCTCCAGCACTTGCCTGAACTCATCATCGGTACCTTCCCACAGGAAACGAATAGTACGGCCGCGACTGGTGGTGTTATCAATTACTTCTGCTACCAATTCATCATTATCACCAAAATAAAGTTTGTTACCTACACGGATTTTCCTGGCTGGGTCCACAATTACGTCCCAGAGTCGATTGGGCTTATTTAACTCACGCAACAGGAAAACTTCAATCTTGGCTCCCGTCTTTTCCTTACGCCCATACATGCGCGCAGGAAAAACTTTGGTGTTGTTCACCACAAAAACATCCTTGTCATCAAAATAATCCAGGATATCGCGGAAATGTTTGTTTTCCAGTTGTCCCGTTTTCCGGTGCACAACCATCATGCGACTGTCTTCTCTTTTTTTTGTGGGGTGCTGGGCAATAAGATTTAGTGGAAGATCAAATTTGAACTGGGAAAGCTT
>PSRA01000092.1 GCA_003175695.1 Bacteroidota bacterium
AGTAAGATACCTTTTCCGGATAGTGGCCAATTGAGATTTGTAGTAATTTTGTGTCTGAAATAAAGCCCGTTTTTGGTCCAAGATCCATCTCTGGTGCCCCTTGAAAATTAATCTTCTAAACTCAATAGAAAAGTCCAGCAGTTTTTGCCTGGATTTTTTTATTTTAAGGATGTTCCAACTGCGTTGAACCAGAATCCTCCAATTCAAATTCATCCTTTAGTTTTTCATAGAGCCTGATATATATTGAAAAATTCTGCATATATCGTTGATGACTTTGCGCATTTGGTTCAAAGACCCGGTGATCCTGGATCATGCCACTTCCCTCTTCTAATTTTCTGATCACGCCAATTGAATAATATCCCATGATGGCGGCGCCAATGGCAGAGGCGTCAGCCACATTCATCACAAATACATTCTTGTTAAAAATATCTGCTATGATTTGAAGCCATGTTTCTGATTGAATAAATCCGCCGCTCGCAAGAACTTTGTCAATCGGTCCAACGGTTTCTTCCAGGGATAGCGCTATTTGATAAAGGGAAAAGCCAATCCCTTCCAACAAGGCTTTTAGAAAATGTTGCGATCCATGATTCGGCAGAATTCCAAAAAAAACAGCGCGGGCATTTGCATCCCAAATCGGAGCGCGTTCCCCAAATAAATAAGGAAGAAAAATGAGGCCGTCGGATCCGGCAGGGACAGAATTTGTATTGCGAACATGATCATCGAAATTCTTCAAACCGTTTTTCCCTTGTTCGACAAAATTCTCTATCCACCATTTCACCGCATTGCCTCCGTTGTTGATCGGTCCTCCGGAAACTATCCAGTCTTCCGTAAGAATGTAATTGAATATTCTCTGCTGAATGTCTGGCTTAGGCGTTCGGGTAACCAATCTGACTGCACCACTTGTTCCTATAGTTAGTGAAAGTGCGCCCGGCTCCATGGCATTGCTACCTAAATTGGCCAGGCAACCATCACTTCCTCCGATGATAAAGGGGATGGGCTCATTTAGTCCAAGAGCACTCTTATATTGATCGGAGAGCGATTGCTCCTGGTAAGTAGGTGAAACCGCCTCTGATAAATTTGTCAATTGGATGCCCGCCATCCTTAAGGATGGTTCAAACCATTTCAATTCGTAAATATCAAAAAGGCCGGTACCGGAAGCAAGTGAATAATCGACCTGGTATTTGCCAAAAAAATTAAACCAGATAAATTCCTTGATGGAAATGAATTTAAAGGCGCGCTGGAAAATTTCAGGTTGGGTTTCGTTCATCCACATGAGCTTGCACAAAGGTGACATAGGATGAATAGGCGTCCCCGATCTTTCGTAGATTTTTCTTCCCTCTTGTGTATTCCTGATGGCTGCAGCTTTCCCCTTGCTCCGCAAATCGGCCCAGGTAATAATATTTGTCAGCGGCTTACCATCCTTGTCCACTGCCATCAGGCTATGCATCGCTGAACTGAAACTGATACCTGATAGTTCATATTTCCTGTCGGTTGTCTTTATTATTGAACTTAGACATTGAACCGTTGCATCCAGCAGTTTGTTAGGGTCCAGTTCCTGTGCGCCAGGAGCAGGAGACGAAATTTCGTAAGAAACATGCCCGGTATTCAATACCTGGCCTTCCGGCGTCAATGCAATTGCCTTCGTCCCGGATGTGCCTATATCAATGCCAATAAGGTATAGCATGGAGGAAACAGCGATTTAGTCCCAAATTATTTTACATCGTAATCATAAACCAGCCATGACCACGGCTGTAAATTAAATTGTTTTTGCGGGTCCAGGTTTTCCCTGGCACCGCTGAATATTTCTTTCGCTGATCCAAGGATTTCACCGTCCTGGATTTTGCATTCCTTGGGTCGCGCCGAGAGATTTAGGATTACAATCAATTTTCTTCCACCCCCTTTTCTTTCGTATGCATAAATCGCATCGTCGGCATTGGTCTTTAGCCGGGAGAATGACGCACTGCCCGCCAAAGCGGGTGTAGATTTTCGCAATGCCACCAGGCTCTTATAAAAAGGAGCCATTGCATATTGGTCCCAATGAATAGAATCCTTCACGAAAAATGCGAGTCTTTTTTTATTCGGCACTTCCTGGCCACTGTAGATGAGCGGAACCGATTTGCCCATCGTAAAGGCCCACACAGCAAATGTCTTATATGCATCACCGAATCTTTCAAACTCGGTGCCATTCCAGCTGTTTTCGTCGTGGTTGGTTGTAAAATACATTCTAAGTGCATTTTTCGGATAGATGGAGTCGTTATGATTGATAATCGAATCCAATTGACGAACGGAAGTTTTTCCTGAATAAATGCCATAAGCTACGTTCATCACGCTCCAGGGATAGGTAGCATCAAACCCATTTTCATTTAAACTCGGCTTTTCTCCTTCGGCGAGCATGAACACCGGTTTAATTTTTCTGAGTTCTCCAATGGCCACTCTCCAAAAACTGTCCGGAACATTCCAGGCAACATCGCACCTGAATCCATCTATTCCGGACTGGTTTATCCAGAATTTCATGGCCGCAATCATACTATCACACATTTCTTTATTTCCATAATCCAGCTGGCGTGTATCGGTCCAATCGTATGGGATGGCAGGCCTCCCTGCGCTGTCTTTTTTGTAAAAATCAGGGTGATTTTTGATCCAGGGATGATCGGGAGAGGTATGATTCGGAACCCAATCGAGAATCACTTTGAATCCTGCCTCATGTGACATGCGGACAAGTTCCTTCCATTGATCAAAACTGCCATATTCAGGATTGACAGCATAATAGTCCCTGACAGAATAATAGCTTCCTAAGTCAGTGGGTTTATTTTTTCTACCTTCTAAACCAATCGGGTTAATTGGCATAAACCAAAGGATATCGACACCCATATCCTTGAGCCTGGGTAAAGATTTTTCGAAGGATGCAAAATTTCCAGCACTCGAATATTGACGAAGGTTTACTTCATAAATAGTCGCCTGCTCACTCCAAGCCGGATGAACAGAATTTTTCAATGTATCCGTTTCCGAAATCTTCGGTTGGTCGTTGCCGTGGCAAGCCATCATTCCGCTGAAAAAACTAACAAGCAAAGTATTGCACAAAATATTTCTCATATGGGACTTATTATTACCGAATCAATTTTCGGGGATTTTGGGAAATAAGATCATTGCCGGTCAAAGGCACGCTTATTCCGTTAAAAAGATATTGAAAGAAGAAACCGGGAGTTATCATATGAGTTCCTTGACCCTGGTTATGACCTGATCTATTTCTTCTTTTGTATTCTGTTTGCTGAATGAAAAGCGGACAGTGACCTGGTTGGGGTTGTTATTGATCGCCCTGATCACATGTGAGCTTTGTTCCACGCCGCTGGTACAAGCACTTCCTCCTGAAGCACAAATATGGTGGATATCCAGGTTGAACAGGATCATTTCTGATTTTTCTGTTTTGGGAAAGCTCACACTTAAGACAGTATATAAGCTTCTTCCCAGAGGATCGCCGTTAAAAGATACACCCCTGATATTCTTCTTTAGCTGATCCATCATATATATCTTAAGGCCTTTAATATAAGCGCTGTCCTTTTCATGGTTTTCGGTGGCCAGTTCGAGTGCCTTTGCAAAACCGACGATACCATAGACGTTTTCGGTACCAGCGCGCATATTTCTTTCCTGCCCACCGCCATGGAGATATGGATGGATCTTCACGTTCTCATTTATGTAAAGGATGCCGATCCCTTTTGGCCCATGAAATTTATGTCCTGCTCCTGTGATGAAATGCACCGGAGTATGGCGCAAGTCGAAGGGAAAATGTCCGACTGTCTGGACAGTATCGGAATGAAATACGGCCCCATACATTTTACAGAGTTCGCCCACGGCATTTATATCGATCATGGTACCGACCTCATTGTTTGCATGCATCAGCGTAACCAGGCATTTGTCTTCACTGTTAGCAAGTAATTTCTCGAGGTTTTCAAGATCAATATGACCATTGGGCAATACCGCGACATAACTCAGCCGGACTTCACCTTTTTTCTGCAGGTGTTCAACGGTGTGCAGCGTAGCATGATGCTCCAGTGGTGAAGTAATGATATGTTTACAAGCCAGATCTCTGACAGAAGCAGTGATCGCTGTATTACTGCTTTCAGTTCCGCCACTGGTAAAAAAAATTTCGGCTGGATGTGCTTGTAAGATCCTGGCGACCGTCTTCCTTGCCTGCTCAATCGCCATCCTGCATTCCCTTCCATAAGAATAAATGGAAGAGGGGTTGCCAAATTTTTCAGTTAAAAAAGGCATCATCACTTCGAGCACCTGCGGATCGAGGGGAGTGGTCGCCGCGTTGTCAAAATATATCCTCCGTGCATCCATAAAGGGGGCAAAGATAAGGAATAGTGGCAGTCTTTGGAGTCTGGAGTCGACGCATGAAATGCGGGATACTTGAAACTGGACACCAGAAATTGGATAGCAGAGAAGACCCAACATCCAGTACCTGGTATCCCGTATTTTTCTAAATAAACTCCTTAATATCCTTCATCAGTCTTTGAGCAATATTATTTGCGGTGGTTTCGAAATTACTCTCCGCATAGATGCGAATGATGGGCTCTGTATTGGAGGTGCGCAGATGCACCCAATCGTCGTCGAATTCGATTTTCAGTCCATCTTCCGTATTGGCAGGTTGGTTTCTGTATTTTCTTTTTATTTTATCAAAAATATTTCCCACATCTATCCCATTCTGCAATTCAATTTTATTCTTTGAAATGAAATAATCAGGATATTTTGTACGGAATGATTTAAGACCATTTTTATGATGTGCCAGCGCGCTCAAAAACAAACCAATTCCAATCAATGCATCCCTTCCATAATGAAGGTCAGGCACGATGATCCCCCCATTGCCTTCACCTCCGATGACTGCATTGACCTCCTTCATCTTTCTCACTACATTTACCTCACCCACCGCAGAAGGATGATATTGCCCTCCGTGACGAACAGTAATTTCTTTCAGCGCCTTCGTGCTGCTCATATTACTAACGGTATTGCCAGGCCGCTTGCTAAGAACATAATCGGCCACCGCCACCAGGCTATATTCTTCCCCGAACATACTTCCGTCTTCGCAAACAAAACAAAGCCTGTCGACATCCGGGTCAACAGCGATGCCAAGATCAGCTTTGGATTTGATCACTGCAGAACTTAAAGCCACCAGGTTTTCCGGTAATGGTTCAGGATTGTGCGCAAATTTGCCATTGACTTCTCCATTAATAACGCTGACCTTTTCAACTCCCAGGGCTTTGAGAAGTGCAGGAACAACGATGGCACCTGTTGAGTTGATCGCGTCAACAACTACTTTGAAATCTTTTTGTGCTATTGCTTTTTTGTCGACCAATGGATACTGTACAATTTGATCGACGTGCCTTTGCATTGCCGTTGTGTCTAGTTCGTATGCCCCTAATTTCTCAACTGAAGCGAAAGAAAAATTTTCATTCTTTGCTTTTTCTAAAATCAAAGCTCCCTGCTCTGCACTCAAAAACTCGCCTTTGTCGTCCAGCAACTTTAGCGCGTTCCACTCCTTGGGATTGTGGCTTGCAGTGATAATAATTCCGCCTGCTGCTTGATGCCAGGTAACACCCAACTCAACAGTAGGTGTTGTGGACAGGCCCAGATCAACTATATCCAATCCCAAACTTGTTAGTGTGCTTACAACCAGGTTGCGAACCATTTCTCCGCTTATGCGGCTATCACGGCCTATCACAATCTTTTTGCCTGTATTTTTTTCCTTGACCCAACTGCCGTAAGCAGCGGTAAATTTTACAATGTCAAGTGGAGATAAATTTTCACCGGGTTTTCCTCCAATCGTTCCCCTGATGCCGGATATACTCTTAATCAATGCCACAGCTATTTAAGTTAATGAGGTACAAAAATAAGCGATTACGCGCTCAAATTCAGAAATTAAGATTTGGAAATTAATTCTCAGATGCCTTCTGCATTCTGGTTGATTTGGCCGTTTTCTTATCTTTAATCTCTAAACAGAAAAGGCATAAAACTTGACAAAAATCATCAGTACTGCGCTGCCTGCAAATTGGTTCCGGGAATGGTTTAACACTCCTTATTATCACCAGCTTTATTTTGAGCATAATGAAAAGGAAGCAGCTTCATTGGTTCATCAATTAATTGGACATTTGCACCCAGCACAATCGTCACGAATGATTGACGTAGGATGCGGGCGTGGCAGACATTCAAAAATACTGGCCTCACTGGGTTTTGATGTTACGGGCATCGATATTTCGCCTGACAGCATTCAATATGCACGCCAGTTTGAGAATGATCATCTGCATTTTTATGAGCATGATATGCGCCTGCCTTTCTGGATAAACTACTTTCAATATGCTTTCAATCTCTTTACGAGTTTTGGATATTTCAGAACAGAGAGGGAACATTATAACGCCATACGGACTATTGCGCAATCACTCAGCAAAGGCGGCACTTTTGTTCTCGATTATCTGAATACACATTACGCAGAAGACCACCTGATTCATCAATCGGAAAAACATTTTGACGGCGTTACCTATTACCTGACCAAATGGTTCGATGAATCACATTTTTTTAAGAGAATAGTCATCGAGGATGAGAAAAGAAAGACGCCGCTTGAATTCGTTGAAAGAGTTGCGAAATATACCTTAGGAGATTTCAACGACATGTTTGCCTTTCACGGATTGCAGATGCAGGAAGTATTTGGTAACTATGATCTGGATCCATATGATGTAAAGCATTCTCCCCGGTTGCTAATGATCGCCAGAAAAAAAGTTTACTAACAAGGCTGACGCGCCCTCTGGTCTTTGCCGTTTCTTAAGTCCTCTCTTTTGAATCAGCGTTTTCTGATTACATCAATGAATTCATCGAACAGGTAGCGGCTGTCATGCGGACCCGGAGTTGATTCAGGATGGTATTGCACGGAGAAGACGGGCTTATTTTTCAACCGGATACCTTCAATAGACTCATCATTGAGGTTAACATGCGTGATCTCGATATTCGGATCTTTCTTCACCGCGTCGGGATCAACGCCGAATCCATGATTTTGCGTGGTGATTTCGCATTTTCCTGTGACAAGATTTTTTACCGGATGATTGAGGCCCCTGTGACCATGATGCATTTTGAATGTTGGAATATCGTTTGCCAGTGCCAGTAGTTGATGACCCAGGCAAATGCCAAATAATGGTTTTTTTTCTTTCAAAATTTCCTTTACTGTGGTTATTGCATAATCCATCGCAGCGGGATCGCCAGGTCCATTGGAAATGAAATATCCATCAGGATTGAATTCCCTTAATTTATTTGCCTGTGTCTTTGCAGGATATACTTTAACAAAAGCTCCGCGATCAACCATGCATTTCAAAATATGCTGTTTGATGCCATAATCCAAAACGGCAATGCGGACATCAGATTTGGGATCACCCACTTCGTATTCTTTGTCAGTGCTTACCTGGGAAGCAAGTTCAAGGCCGTTCATAGAGGGCGTCTTGGCCAGTTCAGTCTTCAGCTGGTCCAAATCAGTGATCTCAGTAGAAATAATACAGTTCATCGCACCTTTAATGCGAACATGTGCAACAAGAGCCCTGGTATCTACTCCTTCGATGCAGACAATATTATTCGCTTTCATATAATCATCCAATGATCCCTCGGCTTGTTTGCGTGAAAATTGCTCTTCGAGATTTCTTCCAATCAAGCCGCGGATCTTTACACTTCCGGATTCTACTTCGTCATCTTTCACTCCATAGTTTCCGATGTGCACGCTATTCATGATGAGGACCTGGCCAAAATAGCTGGGATCGGTAAAAACTTCCTGGTAACCTGTCATCCCCGTGTTAAAGCAAATTTCTCCGGACGTGGTTCCGGATTTACCGAATGCTTGTCCATAATGCACTGTCCCGTCTTCGAGTAGAAGGATTGCCTGCTTTGGATTCATATTTGAGTTCATTAGACTAAAAGTTTTGCAAAGAAAAGAAATTCAGGATTTTTTATCCCGTTAAAATTGTTCACAGTTTTTTGCCCTTCCTGAGTAAGGGTCCTACACCCAGGTGTAGGACACGGTTTGTCAAAATCAAAAAAAAAGCAGAACCTGGAAAAGTTCTGCTTTTACAACTAAAAAATTCTTCATTACTACTATTCAGTATCTTTTTTTGATTTTTGCTTTATTGCCGGAGCTTCCGCAGTTTCAGCCGCTGCTTCTGTCTCCTCCGTTTCCTTGGCTGCATCAGCTTTTTTGCGACCACCTCCGCGGCGGGTCTTCTTACCAGCTTCTTTGACTTCTCCTTTTCCTTTACCGTAGATCTCATTGAAATCAACCAACTCAATCAATGCGGTTTCAGCATTATCCCCTACGCGCGTGCCCAGCTTAATAATGCGGGTGTATCCGCCGGGGCGGCCACCAACTTTTCCTGCAACGTTTCCAAAGAGCTCTGTGATTGCCTCTTTGTCCTGCAGATAGCTGAAAACTACACGACGCTGGTGGGTAGTATTGTCTTTTGCTTTTGTGATCAGTGGTTCAACGTATACCCTCAGGGCCTTGGCCTTAGCCAGGGTAGTAACAATTCCCTTGTGCCTGATCAATTGACAGGCTAAATTGCTGAGAAGCGCCCTTCTGTGAGAGGCCGTTCTGCTCAGGTTCTTGATTTTGTCTCCGTGACGCATGACTATTTATTTTGTTTTTCGAATGC
>PSRA01000265.1 GCA_003175695.1 Bacteroidota bacterium
CAACTTTCCTTATCTTCGCCCTCCTTATGGAAAAAAAGAAAGAAATCGTGCTGAGCGGGATTCGTCCTACAGGATTTGTTCATCTCGGCAATTATTTTGGTGCCATGCGAAACTGGGTTCGCATGCAGGATGATTTCGATTGTTATTTCTGTATAGTTGACTGGCACAGTCTCACCACGCATCCCGATACAAAGGAACTGAAGGATAATACTCTCCGGATGCTGTCGGAATTGATAGGTTGTGGCCTGGACCCCAAAAGGTGCGTGATATATATACAAAGTATGGTGCCCGAAATTGCGGAGCTGTATCTTTATTTGAACATGCTTGCCTATAAAGGTGAGCTTGAAAAAACGAGTACTTTCAAGGATAAAGTGCGATTACAACCGGATAATGTAAACGCAGGACTTGTTACTTATCCCGTTTTGCAGGCTGCTGATATTCTTATTCATCGGGCTGTCAAAGTTCCAGTTGGAAAAGATCAGGAACAGCATATTGAAATGACGAGAAATTTTGCTGAAAGATTTAATCATCGTTATGGCGAAATATTTGAGATGCCTTATGCATTCAATTACGGAGGTGAGCTTATTAAAATTATGAGCCTGGACGGAAAGGGGAAAATGAGTAAGAGCGAAAATCAAATGAATACTCTCTATCTAGCGGATGACGATGAATTGATCCGCAAGAAAATAATGAGAGCAAAGACGGACAGTGGTCCGACTGAAAAATACTCTGTTAAACCTGAATACATCGAAGGATTATTTGGCTTGTTGCGGATTGTGAGTGAACGTGCTGTTGTTGTAAAATTCGAAAAGGATTATGATGAGTGCACAATTCGATATGGGGATATGAAAAAGCAACTGGCAGAAGATATGGTGAAGTTCATTGCACCAATCCGGGAAAGAGCTGCTTCGATCCGTCAGGACACAAACTATATGAAGCAGGTGATCGATGAAGGCACTGCCAAAGCCAGGGCCAGCGCTTCGACTACATTGAAAAAGGTGCGTGAAGCGATGGGTTTTAATTTTGGCTGAACACTGCAAAGCGCTGGTAATGACGGCAGAATGAAAACTACTCTCTCTCTGAAATCAAAAAGCTCTTCGGGTTCCCATTTTTTTTTGCTTTGAAGGCGGATAAATTTCATTGAAATCACATTTTTATTTCTATATTTTTTATTTTACACGGGAATGGCAAAAAGCAAAAAACCAAAACACATAGCTGTAGCCGGAAATATCGGCGCCGGCAAAACGACGCTAACTGAAATGCTAAGCAAGCATTATCGCTGGATCCCGCAGTTCGAAGATGCCGACCATAATCCCTACCTGAACGATTTTTATGAAGACATGCCGCGCTGGAGTTTCAATCTTCAGGTATTTTTCCTCAACAGCCGATTGAATCAGTTGCTCGAAATTTATAATGGCACAGAAACAGTGATCCAGGATAGAACGATCTATGAGGATGCACATATTTTTGCTCCGAATCTCCACGAGATGGGATTGATGAGCAAGAGAGATTACAATAATTATTTTCAGTTTTTCCAGACTTTAAAAAGACTTGTGCAGCCCCCGGATCTGCTGATTTATTTGCAGGCGTCTGTTCCCACCTTGGTAGGTCAGATTCAGAAGAGAGGAAGGGAGTATGAAGAAAATATCCGGTTAGATTATTTGAAAAGACTGAATGATTTGTATAATAGATGGATTGACGGCTATAAAGAAGGTGCTCTATTGGTGATCGACATCGATAAAAATAAATTTCCTGAAAATGAAGAACACCTAGGAGAGATTATCAGCCGCATAGATGCACAACTATATGGATTATTTTAATTGTAGTGAGCATAGTCCTGCAGCTCCCTTAATCCATTATCGATTTTCCTGAGCCATTCTTCCTGCTTGGTATGATCAATTGAGAAATTTGTTTCCTGGTCATACAAATTCTGTTCTTCATTGTAGCCTTGCATTACATTCTGGTAAATCTTTGTAACATCTTTACTCGGATCGCTATCATGAGGTTTATAGCTTTTCAACATTTTGTTTAGTTTTCGGGCATAGATTTCAGCGATATCAAAATGACCCTGTTCATGCTGAAGCACGTAATCGTTCTTCACCCTTCCCCATGATTTACTTTTATCAAACATGCAGTGAATGTGGTATTGAAAAGAATTGTTTTCAAACCCGGCGTCGATCTTGATATTAGTGCTTGTCAAAGCCGCTGCTTTGACGGCGTTGTCCGGGGGTGCTTTGAAATCGCTCCAGGCTAATTTTCTTTTTGGGTTCCAGTCAATAAATGAATTACCCTGTCGCGGACTATTGGTAAATATGCTTGAGATGAAGATGAATACAATGTAGAACATGCGAATCCAATTCCTGTTTTTCCTGAATTGTACCGATAAATATTTTTCAAGATCAATAACGATCAGGAGGGGAAAAAGTGTGTTAAGAAGCTGCCAAATATGGGAAACAAAAAGCTCCATCTTTCGAATGGAGCTTACATCTGCAAACAACGTTAGAGACTTTTGATCCTATATGCCAAATTGTGAATTTATTTTTTAATATAAAAAGATTTCTGCTGAAAAATTTAGATTTTCGGCCCGGAAGCTATTATTTCTGAAGAAACACCAGATTCGTACTTCTTGAAATTGTCAATGAACCGAATGGCGAGTTGTCGGGCCCTTTCATCATATTCTGCTCCACTATTCCAGGCAGTCCTTGGGTTCAGCATTTCGGATGGAACGTTGGGACAAGACTTTGGCATTGCAATCTGGAAGATGGGATGGTTCTCGTATTCAACCTGATCGAGATTCCCTTCCAGGGCGGCATTGATAATTGCCCTGGTAAACCGCAGTTTGATCCGGCATCCATGGCCAAACGCACCGGCAGTCCAGCCAGTATTGATGAGCCAAACCTTTACCTGATTCTCTTTTATTTTTTCGCCAAGCATATCTGCATATCTCCCGGGATGCAGCGGCATGAAAGGCGCACCGAAGCAGGTACTAAAAGTTGATTTGGGTTCTGTAATTCCCGTTTCGGTGCCGGCAACTTTTGCCGTATAGCCGGAAATGAACTGGTACATGGCCTGACCGGGAGTTAGTCTTGCCACGGGAGGCAATATTCCATATGCGTCACAGGTGAGAAAGAAAATATTTTTTGGAATTCCACCCACTGAAGGATAGGCTGCCTGATCTATAAAACTAATGGGGTAGGAGACCCTGGTATTTTCGGTAATAGAACCATCATCGAAATTTATCTGGTCCATGCCGGGGAAAAATCTCACATTTTCAACGAGGGCACCTGGCCTGATCGCTTCAAATATTTCTGGCTCTGTTTCACGGTTGAGGTGAATACATTTTGCGTAACATCCGCCCTCAAAATTAAAAATGCCATTTGCATTCCAACCATGTTCATCATCCCCAATCAATTTCCTTTTGCAGTCTGTGCTCAGCGTTGTTTTTCCTGTTCCGCTTAATCCAAAGAAAACAGCTGTATCACCCATAACGCCTTTATTTGCGGCACAATGCATGCTCAACACCTGGTGTTCTGTGGGAAGAATAAAATTCAGAATCGAGAATATAGCTTTCTTTATTTCTCCTGTATAGCCTGTGCCGGCGACAAGTATCAGCTTGTGTTCAAAGGAAATTACCACTGCAGTGTGCTGTCTGATGCCACATTCCGATGGATGTAGTCTCAATCCGGGTGCAGCAAGAATCTGCCAGTCACTACGGAATTTTTCCAATTCATCCGGAGTTGGTCTAAGGAACATATTGTGGGCAAAGAGACTTATGGCCGGAGTCTCGGAGATCACGCGAATGTTTAACCGATAATGAGGATCAGCGCAGGCATAACAATCCCTCACCCAGATTTCTGGCAATTGGTTGAAATATTCAACCATCCTTTTTAGAATGATGTCAAAATATTTCCCCTCGATTGGCTGATTTAAATCGTTCCAGTGAACCGAGACTTCGGTCAGGGGATCTTTGACTATGTAGCGATCTTTCGGGCTTCTGCCTGTAAATTCCCCGGTCTGGATGACCAATGCGCCCGTGTCATTCAGTCGACCTTCCTTTCTCCTGAGAGCATCCTCCACTAACTCTTTTGGACTTGACTGGTAGTGGGTGGTATCTGTAACGCGGAGACCAAGACTCAACAACCTCTGAACCGGTATAGTGATAACAGGGGCAGACATAACAATCGTTTATTTAAAATGCAAAGCTAAAATTTAATTTTATCTAAAACAAAGCCATAAAAGCGCACTAAAATTGAAATTATTCAAATGCAAATGACATTTATTGAATTATATTTAACTAACAACTGTTAGTTAGCTAACAAATTCGGACCTACTCTGGCATTGACTGAACCTACACTATTTCGGATTATTACTGGGGGAAATTCCACACATCCCTTTCCGGGAGACCTCTCATGTCAAATGACTATTTTTATGGATCAGGACAAAATAGATTGCTATTATGAAATATTTGCCTTTAAATCCAGCCATATTTGAAAAGAACAGGGAGCGCTTCAGGAAAGAATTATTGCCCGGTTCTATTGCCATTTTCGTAAGCAACGACGAAGTGCCTTCCAATGGCGATGCGGTATATACTTTCAAACAGAACAGCGATTTGTATTGGCTAAGCGGCATTGTACAGGAAGACAGTATGGTTATCATTTTTCCGAACCATCCTGATCCGAAATTCCGGGAAGTGTTGGTTTTGGTGAGGCCCAATGAGCTCAAGGAAAAATGGGATGGAAAGCGGTTGCGGGCCGAAGAAGCTAGAAAGATCTCGGGAATTGAAACGATTATGTGGTTAGATACATTCGACCAGGTTTTGCAACAATGGGTACACCTTGCCGATCATATTTATCTCGATACTAACGAAAATGACAGGAAGGCGAGCCTGGTGCCAACCCGGGAATACAGATTTATTCAGTCCATGAAAGACCGTTATCCGCTGCATCAGTACCATCGCGCCGCGCCGATAATGAAAAAACTTCGAAGCGTAAAAACTCCATTGGAAATTGAGGTAATGCAGAAAGCGATTGATATTACTCACCAAACTTTCCTGCGGCTGCTTCACTTTATAAAGCCAGGTGTCATGGAGTATGAGATCGAAGCTGAAATATTTCATTCATTTCTTTCACAAAGAGCAACTGGACCTGCTTACAACAGCATTATAGCAAGTGGTGACAGGGCACGGACCCTTCATTATATTTCAAATAGCGAACAATGCCTCGATGGAGAATTGATCCTGCTCGATTTTGGAGCTGAGTACGGTGGTTACAATGCCGATCTCACGCGTACCGTGCCGGTTAATGGAAAATTCACGAAGAGACAAAAGCAGGTTTACAATGCATGCCTTCATTTACATGATTATGCAAAATCGCTGTTGAAGCCTGGAATCTCCATCAACGATTATCAAAAGAAAGTGGGAGAAGAAGCCACGGCAATATTTATTAAGATCGGATTACTCAAAAAATCAGAAGTAAAAAACGAATCGCCGGAAAGTCCTGCCTATTCTAAATATCTGTATCATGGTATCTCACATCATTTAGGAATTGATGTGCATGATCTCGGAACCAGAACAGAACCCATTCAAGCCGGAATGGTATTTACTGTCGAACCCGGAATTTATATCGAAGAAGAAAAGATGGGCGTAAGAGTCGAAAATAATGTTTGGATTACAAAGAACGGGAATAAGGATTTGATGGCTGGAATTCCGATTACGGCTGAGGACATAGAATCAATAATGAGAAAATAATCTATGTGTTCCTATCTATCTGGTAGTGAAAGCCTGAAATTGCATTCAGATTCCACCACATAGACACATGGATACATAAACGCACATTCAGCCTTTTTCCATATTTTCACGTCAATGAAACAAATTCCGAATTTCTTTACGCTGCTCAACCTATTTTTCGGATGCCTGGCAGTTATCTTCATTTTACAGAATGGTATTTCTATCATGTATGGCCCTGATGGCACTCAGCTCGTAGACATGCCAGAAAAGATCTGGTTGTCTTCTTTGTTTATTGGTCTGGCTGCACTTGCCGATTTTATTGATGGCTTTATGGCACGCATTTTCAAAGTCAATTCTCCCATGGGAAAAGAATTGGATTCGTTGGCGGATGTGGTCAGCTTCGGTGTAGCACCAGGCATGATTCTATATCAGTTCCTGCGTATGAGTTTTATGCATCAAAAGGATGGACTGGAGATTTCTTTTTTGTGGTTATTGCCGGCACTGTTGGTTCCATGTGCGGCAGCATATCGCTTGGCCAGATTCAATATCGACTCATCACAACAATTTGGATTCAAAGGTGTGCCAGCACCGGCAGTTGGATTGCTGGTCGCATCATTTCCCCTGATCTACTGGAATTCCAACAACGAGTGGGTGGTGACGTCATTACTTAATAAATGGATATTGTACGCTATTATATTGCTACTTAGCTATTGCATGGTGAGCAGAATGCCGCTTCTGGCTCTGAAATTCTCTGATGCGTCACTTAAAAATAATATGCCAAAGCTTTTGTTATTGGTGGTTGCAATCATCGCATTCATATTCCTAAGGTGGCTGGCAGTTCCTGTCGTCTTCATTTTTTACATTGTCTTATCTTTGGCGCTTAAAACGAGATAATATGATCTTTTCTGTTCAGGTAAAAGTAATGCCATTGAGAGAGTTGTTGGACCCACAGGGAAAAGCAGTAATGGGTGGGTTACAAAATCTTGGAATGAAATCTGTAAGTGATGTGCGAATTGGCAAGAACATTACTTTACAGGTGGAAGCAGAATCATCTGAACTGGCAAAGCAGATTGCAGAAGAAGCAAGCAAGAAGTTGCTGGCTAATCCAGTTATGGAATATTTTGAAATTTCGGTCAACTAACTAGTACCGATACGCGAGTAATTCGCTGATCCTACATAATCCTGTTGCCAGCCAAATTTGTTTAGAAAGTTCAATGCTCTATATTATTCCTTCACCCATCGGTAACCTGCAGGATATTACCCTGCGTGCACTTGAGGTGTTAAAAAAGGCTGACCTTGTTTTGGCGGAAGATACGCGGACGACAATGAAATTGCTCAACCACTTTGGCATAATCAAACCACTTTCACCTTATCATCAGCATAACGAACACAAGATCGTCAGGCACCTGGCCGATCAGTTATTGCAAGGCAAAAAAATGGCTTTGCTGACTGATGCGGGCACACCGGGCATTTCGGATCCTGCATACCTCCTGGTAAGGGAATGCATCCAGTTGGGTATAGGCGTAGAATGTCTTCCGGGGGCAACAGCCTTTGTGCCTGCACTAATTAACAGTGGATTGCCCATTCATCGATTTGCGTTTGAAGGATTTCTTCCATTAAAAAAAGGAAGGCAAACAACGTTGAAGAAATTGTCAGAAGAAGAAAGAACACTGGTTTTTTATGAGTCTCCACTCAGGCTGGTTAAAACTTTGGACGATTTGATTTTATTTTTTGGCGAAGCCCGGGAATGTAGCGTAAGTCGGGAGTTAACAAAAATCTACGAGGAAACCAGGCGGGGAACTTTGAAAGAAGTTGCAGATTATTTCAGGGAAAAGGGCGTAAAAGGTGAGATCGTGATTGTCGTTAAAGGAAAGGGATAAATTTTAGCATTTTTTAAGGAGTGGGTAGATCATAAATAGACAATATTTGCTTTTATCTTCTGGCCGCCCAGGTCATATATTGTAGTCATTTCATTTTCCGCGAAAGAAAAATTCAAGGGAAAATGATCCAGCCCAAAAAAATCAGCATTTGGTTATTTAAATTTTGAATCGGCATATGAAGCGATTATATTTTTTGATTTTGTTACTGTCCTTTCAGATTTCATTTTTTCAATTCGCCTGCGCTCAACCGGATCGTTGGCAGCAACATGTTAAATACAATATGGATATTAACATGGATGTAAGCACTAACCGATTTTCAGGCAAGCAAAAATTGGAATATACCAACAATTCTCCTGATACTCTGTACCGCGTTTTTTATCATTTGTTTTGGAATGCGTTTCAACCAAATAGCATGATGGATGAGCACAGCCGCAGTTGGGGAAAGGTCACCAACGGCAAAAATCCTGGATGGGATCCCAGGGTAGCTGATCGAATCCTCAATCTAAAACCGGAAGAAATAGGGTACCAGAAAATAATTTCATTGAAGATGAACGGCGTGGTGCAGCCTTATAAGGTGCAAGAGACAATTCTTGAAGTTGACCTAACAAAGCCTATCCTTCCAAAATCGACTGTTACGTTCGATATGGAATTTGAAGCACAGGTTCCGATTCAAATCAGAAGAAGTGGACGCGATAATCCCCAAACACAGGTTCGTTATTCAATGAGTCAGTGGTACCCCAAATTGTGTGAATATGATTATGAGGGCTGGCATGCTTCTCCATATGTATCCAGTGAATTCTATGGAGTATGGGGAGATTTTGATGTGAAGATCTCTATTGACAAGAATTATATTTTGGGTGCTTCGGGCTATCTTCAAAATCCAAACCAGGTGGGATACGGCTATGAAGCGGAAGGTGCAAAAGTCACGCGTCCAGCAGGCGATAAACTTTCCTGGCATTTTGTTGCTCCACAGGTACATGATTTTGTGTGGGCCGCGGATCCTGCATATAAACATGTCTCCAAGAAAATACGCAATGATCTCACCATTCATTTATTGTATAAATCTACCAATGCCCCCGACGCTGATTGGTTAAAGATCCTGGATATCGCTCCAAGAGCTCTTGCATTTATGGAAAAAACCTTTGGGCCCTATCCTTACAAACAATATTCGTTTATACATGGGGGTGATGGCGGCATGGAATATCCCATGGCAACGCTTCTAAAGGAGCCTGCGGGTTGGGTGCATGAGTGGATGCACAGTTGGTACCAGGGTATGATGGGTACGAATGAAATAAAATATCCCTGGATGGATGAAGGTTTTGCTCAGTATGCGACCGCCAGGGTTTGGGCTCACATAAACAATGATACAGTGCCCGCTTCTATTTTCAAAAAGGAATATGAAAGCTATTTTAAACTGGTAAAGTCAAACATGCACGAACCTTTGGTTACTAACGGTGATCATTTCAGTTCATTTAATTCATACCAGTATTCATCTTATTTCAAGGGCGCAGTGTTTCTTTCACAGCTTGGATACATTGTAGGAGATGCCACACTCGATCGCATTTTATTGGAATATTATAAGGATTGGAAATTTAAACATCCTAATCCAAACGATTTTATTCGCGTGGCAGAAAAAGTAAGTAGAATAGAATTGGGCTGGTACCAGGATTTTTGGATTAATTCGATCAAGACCGTCGATTATTCGATTGATAGTCTTTGGGAAGAAGGAGGTAAATCGAATATTCGCCTAAGGATGGTAGGAAAAATGCCTATGCCAATAGATGTACTGATGCAATTCAAAGACGGTTCAAAAGTGTTGGCTTATATCCCTCAATACTCCATGTTTGGATCCAAGCGGCCGGAAGATAAAGGTATAAACCGCCAGGAATTTGAGCCATGGAAGTGGACACAATCAACTTATATATTCCGGGTTGATCGGAAGCTCACCGATCTGAAGGTCATTGAAATTGATCCTACACAACGTATGGCGGACGTTAACAGAGCAAATAATAAGCTGGAGTTGAATTGGTGAGGGCGGCAATCGAGCTTTTCTTTCACCACATATAGAAGGATATCGCGTTTTTCTGTATCATAAACACCAACAATTGAAAACCCATAGGCAAACAGGTAGACTAAATCTCAACTATATCCGAGAAGTGAATTACAATAACAAAGCCATTCGACAGAATGGCCTTGTTATTCTCGGAGGAAAATCAGTTACTGATTTTACTTTTTTGGATAGTGTAAAATGATTAAAAAGATATTTGATCGGCAACCTCAAATCCGAAATTACACATAGGGGCGCCACAAACCTATACTACTTTGTGGTAAAAATAGAAATTTGTTTGATATTTTTATGAGAAATGAGCAAAAAAGTTAAACAAAATCAACGACCAAAGAACTTGTTGATCGCTTCAACCCGGTTGTTGACATGGAGTTTTTCGTAAATATGATATACATGTTTTCGAACCGTTTCCTGACTAATAAACAGGAAGGAAGCGATCTCCTTATAGAGGAGGCCCTTAGCTAAAAGCTGGAGAATTTCATTTTCCCTGTTGGACAGAATACTAATTGATTTGCCTTGCGCACTGCCACCGTCCAGATTTTTATTTTGAAAGGCATTTACCACTTTTCTGGCAATCTGGCTGCTCATTGGGGCCCCGCCTTCGTAAAGTTCCCTTATGGCATCCAATAACTTGCTTGGAGTCGTTTTCTTCAGGATGTATCCATTGGCTCCGGCACTTAATGCTTCAAAAATTTTCTGATCTTCTTCATATACCGTGCACATCATGAAAAGAATTTCGGGAAACTGGGGCTTGAGTTCGCGGATGCAGTCAATACCGCTTTCATTTTCTCCGAGGTTAATATCCATCAGAACCACATTCGGCTTTATTTGAGGAATAGTGATAAGTGCTTCCTGAAGATTTGAACAACTGCCTACCATTTCGTAACCATCCGCCATCAGAATAATCTGCTCCAGGGCGGACCTGATCTCGTTATTGTCATCCACAATACATACGGCAATTGACATCTTGTAAAGTTCTATAGATTTAAAATAAAAACAATACCATTTACTGGTAATTGCCATTCGGGTGGCCGAAATCAAATATTTTCAGCTGTCAAATGATATACAGATTAATATGCACAATTATTAATTCAAAAAATAAATTTGGCAACACCATTTTTAATTATGTAAAAATATTTATATATGAGAGGAGCTGGGATGTCTTTGATATTCCTTACCTCTTTCCGTAGGGAACATACAAGATGAACTTTTCCTTGAAATATGGCTCAGGAAAAATATCGATGATCTCCATAACCCGGGGCCTGCAACCGCTATCGGAGATCTCCCGTGCTAAATCTCCCCCTTTCAGGCAGATCAGTCCATTTGCAAGTTCGTCGTTAGAATTGATTTCTGATTTGCGCAGCAGAGGTTTTGACCAATTCCATAAATCCTTTAATGGTGCTACTGCGCGTGATACCACCAAATCATATCTTTTCTTAGGCAACTGTTCCGCGCGTATCTGTTCAAATTTGCAATTCTTCAATCCGATGCTTTCTGCAATGCTCTCGGCAACCTTAATTTTTTTTCCGATACTATCTACCAAATGGAATTTCGATTCCGGAAAAAAAATAGCAAGCGGGATGCCCGGAAAACCACCACCTGTTCCAATATCAAGGATTTCGGTAGTCGGTTCAAATTCAAATGCGGCTGCAATACTTAATGAATGCAGTACATGCTTTTCATATAAACTGTCGATATCCTTCCTGGAAATGACATTGATTTGGTTGTTCCAATGCTTGTAAAGCGCATCCAATGCTTCCAGTTGCTGTAGCTGCAAAGGCGAGATTTCGTCAAAATATTTGTGGATCAATTCCAGTTGGGACCCGGTTTCTTCCATAAAGTTTGCACAAAGATCAGGTAATAGAAGAACATCCAAATGTCAAATAACCACCACCAGGCAAACAAGTCCGCCTCCCCCAATTTCCTCATGGATTTGAAATAAATCAATCCTTGTGTCAGAAAGCGGGCACCAAAAATACAGATGGCAATTTTCCAGTTAAGAAATAAATTGGAAATAAATAAAGGATAAAAAATAAAATGGGAGAACGAATATAGACCTAACATCCATTTATGTCTCGCCTTATAAAATTTGCTCGCGCTATAGTGTCGTACTTTTTGCTTTCTCCATTCGCCAAAACTATGTTTTGGCTCAGAATAGGTGAATGCTTCGGGGTCGATGACGATTTTTGTATTCTTATCGGTCGCAACCTGGTTGACGAAGAGATCGTCGTCCCCACCAGGCAAATGATTAATTGTTGAAAATCCTTTGTTCTTGAAGAATAATTCTCTTTTGTATGAAAGATTTCTTCCCACTCCCATGTAGGGGGAACCTGCTAAGGCATAAGAAAGATATTGCAGTGCTGAATGAAATGTTTCGAAGCGAATCAATTTGTTGAGAAAACCCGGCTTTTTTCTATAAGGACTATAACCTAGTACTATTTGAATACCATTATCGTAGCCATCCTGCATTTTTTGAATCCAAAATTCGCTTGCGGGGACACAATCAGCATCCGTCAATAAAACAATTTCATGTCTCGCTTCCTTAATACCCATGCTTAGCGGGTATTTTTTGCCGGGAATACCGATTGCTTCGTATTCTAGGTTGACAATATGAAGATCTTTGAATGTTTTCTTGAACTCATCTAACAAATAGCGGGTATCATCCTGGCTGTTGTGGTTTACCACTATCACTTCATGAGTGCTTGGATATGTTTGAACAAGCGAGCCAGGTAAATTTTTTGCGAGATTGCCGGCTTCGTCTCTTGCACAAATAATAACGCTAACAGGATGTTGTTGTGATTTTATTTTGGTCTCCTGCTTATGAAATGCAAGGAGTCGAAAGAACCAGCCATAATAAAATAGTTGAATCATTGCAGTCAGTCCGAATAACACAATGACAATAACTCTCCATGGAAGATTTGCAATGAATGAGTTCATGAGCAGTTTTGGGTTGGGTGGGTCAAGTTTGAATCGATGCCGATGTACGAAAATAAGAAGAAAGGCGCAATGATGCCAGCCTTCTTTTATCAGTTCTCTCTAACGCAAATTTGAGGCTCTTTATTTTTATTGGTTGTTGGCCGGAGGATAAAATTTGCTTTGATAAGGGAGGACCAATTTTTTCCAATTGTTGATCCATTTGTCAGGATATTGAAGGAGAACGCGCTGTCGATTCTTGCTAATCAAAGTTTCTCCCTCGGCATAATTCTCGGATATAGGGTAATAGGTGAGCAAAGCAACAGCCACTACCAATGCAAAAAATAATAGATGAAGGGGGCCAGGTTTTTTTAATGCCAGGGTAGGATGAGAATCCATGACAACGAGCAAGACAATAAACGAAGTGCAAATGCTGAGGCAAACAAATCGGTCAACATCCCAGCCTACAACAATGATGAGCAATGGCCCATAGCATGCGGCCAGGTATAACAGGGATTCCATGTACTTTTTTTGCGGAAGTAAATGTTGCAGAACCAACCAATTTGAAATCAGGATAAAAAATCCGTAGACCGGCAACAAAGGAACGAGCATACCCAGTCTTAAGATCTTGAAATCGTGAAGGAAACTATGATTCAGCGCATAGCCCGCAAAAAAAGTGAAAAAATTTTCTCCTGTTTTTGTCGATAAGACATGCTTGTATTTTTCTATTCTGCCCGCAAATCTGAGATTGAAAATTTCATTGACGCCGGAAACGCTTACCACATAAACCAGGCAAATCAGAATAGTCGCAACGATCAATATATTTTTTCGTTTTTTATCCGTGTGTGGGCTTTCCCAAGCAAGATATAATAATGGAATGACAACAAAGAAAAGTGCCAGTTCATGTATTGATAGCGCGAGGGCAGCAAACAAGATAAAGGGAATAACCGGTATTTTCTTTCCTTTAAATTTCAGATAGGCGTAGATAAGAATTGACAGGATCAATGCATCGAAATATCCTAAGAGCGATCCAATTGCTATAATTAATGGAGAAGCGAGAAGAAGTAAGGCCATTATTTTTTGCAAAATGGTTGTCGAGTGTTGTTGAATGCAATGAAAAAGCAAGTAGAGAAACAAAAAATAGGAGAGATAACTGAAAAAGTTTATAATCCCCAGGATCCTGTAAAGACTGTCTTCATTTAACCACAACACGAGCGTTCCAATTAAGCCCCTTTTGATAAAGCCATATTCATAGCTCCAGAGATATTGACTTCTCGCATACGCATGTTCGTATAGGGCAGTCCCCTTCAATACCTGGATACAAATAATAACCAGAGATATGACCTTGAAATTCCTTTCAATAAAAAACAAAACTTTCTCCGAAAAATGTAAGGGATGCACTTCCGCCATGTCTATTTATTTCAGAACAAACTGATTAAGCACTTAAAATATAGATATAATCCAAGAATTCAAAATTCCGGATCAGAACATAAATTTATTGGTTTCAAATAGCGATAAGTCAATTAGGCCTTGCCGACAATAAAGTATCTTGCACGATTCAATAAAGATGGGAAAAAATAAATTTCAGTTAACACATATTGATGAACAATCCGGCGCCAGAGCCGGAACTCTGTACACCAGTCATGGAGAAGTGCAAACGCCAATTTTTATGCCCGTCGGAACCGTTGGAAGTGTGAAGGCAGTAAGCAGGCAACAGCTGGAGCAGGATGTTCAGGCTCAAATCATTTTAGGAAATACATATCATTTATATTTAAGA
>PSRA01000195.1 GCA_003175695.1 Bacteroidota bacterium
GCCATCGTACCTTTATCGAGATATTCATATTCTTTCAGTGCAGGCTCAGGACGTAACATCTGCAAGAAATTTTGTGCTAGCAATTTTCCCTGTTGAATAGCAACTGCTGCCAATTGCGGGTGACCATGCGGGTATTTGGGCGTCTCCATATAAGCCACATCCCCGACCGCATATATATTATTTGTTCCTATTATTTTATTATATCGATCAACCTTTATCCTGTTGCCTTTGACGACAAAAGAAGGATCTATTCCCGTCGGAACATTGCCTTTAATACCGGCTGCCCATATGACGATTTTGGCTGGAATCGTTCTGCCGTCCTGCAAGGTTACCTCGTTACCATCAAACCCTTTTACGACTGTACCGGTCATAACGGTCACGCCCAATCGCTCCAGGTAGAAACGGGATTCTTTCGAAGATTTTTCCGACATTGCTCCAAGGGTTTTGGGAGAACCTTCCAGCAGATAGATCTTCATCTTGGTAAAATCAAGCTCAGGATAGTCTTTTGGCAAAACATCTTTCCTCATTTCAGCGATGGCGCCACCGAGCTCAACTCCAGTAGGACCTCCCCCGACGAGCACAATGGTCATATATTTCTGCAGTTCGGCCGGATCTTTAATATTAGTGGCATCTTCAAAATTCTGTACAAGCCGGTAACGGATCTGCAAAGCTTCCCAGGTGGATTTCATCGGAGCCGCATATTTTTTCAATTCGGTGTTTCCGAAAAAATTTGTGTCTGCTCCTGTTGCAATCACCAGTGCGTCGTAATTCATATCTCCGATATCAGTCTTTATCTTGTTCTCCTGTGGAACAATCTCCAACAGCCTACCCAACCTGATAGTGATATTTTTGCGGTGATGAAAGACCTTTCTGAGAGGAAATGAAATATTGCTGGCATCCAGGCCCGAAGTAGCGACCTGGTAGAATAAAGGTTGAAATTGATGGTAATTGACCCGGTCTAATAAGGTTACTTCAATACCTTTCTTATTTCCCAATGTCCTGGCCATTTTTAATCCGGCAAACCCTCCTCCAACAATGATGACTTTCATATTCGAGATTTGAGTTTAGTAGAAGGCCGCAAAATACCGGCCACCCTCAAAGAGATGCAAGAATGGCAGGCAATTTCAGATGTGGATGAACGGGTGGCCGTTCAATATAACAACCTTGTCTTGATAGTATTCTTAACTTCCTTCAACAATTGCAAAGCCTGGGAAGAAAGTTGCTGATTTACATCCAACACGACGTAGCCAATTTCATCATTAGTTTTTAAATATTGACCAAGGATATTGATGTTGTGCTTCGACAGTTGCGTATTGATTTCAGACAATACACCTGGCACATTCTTGTGGATATGCAATATGCGATGTGTTCCTACCTGTTGGGGCAGGCTTAATGGCGGTACTGTATGCGACCCAATGGTGATGCCCATTTCAAGGTATTGGAATAATTTATTGCTAACGTCCAGTCCAATGTCTTTTTGTGCTTCCTCTGTGGAACCGCCGATATGAGGCGTCAGAATCACATTGGGAAGATTTTGCAGTGGTGTGGTGAATTTGTCCCCATTCTTTTCCGGCTCCCAGGGGAATACATCGACGGCAGCGCCAGCAATATTCCCGTCCTGGATCGCACTTGCTAACGCATCAAGATCGACTACCTCGCCCCGGGCATAATTTAGCAATATGGAGCCCTTTTTGAATTGCTTGATCACATTTTTATTGATCATGTTCTTAGTCTGGGCGGTCTCGGGAACGTGCAAGGTGATGATATCTGACTCCCCCACGAGTTCTTTGATCGATTTCCTGGGTTCCGCATTGCCCAATGGCAGTTTAGTGACGACATCATAAAAGATCACTTTCATACCGAACGCTTCGGCCAGTACACTTACCTGGGTGCCAATGCTGCCATAACCAATAATCCCCATTGTCTTGCCCCTCAATTCATAGCTGCCCTTTGCTTCTTTTAACCAAATACCGGCATGAGCCCCTTTGGTTTTATCTGGAATTCTGCGAATGAGCATAACTGAAGCAGCGATTACCAGTTCTGCCACTGAACGCGTGTTGGAATAAGGGGCATTAAATACTGCCACGCCGTGATTGGTGGCGGATTTCAAATCAACCTGGTTCACTCCAATACAAAAACAACCAATTGCCTGCAATTTTTTTGCAGCATCCAGCACTTTTGGTGTGATTTGGGATTTCGATCGAATGCCTAATAAGTGAATATCCTTTACCTCTTTGATCAGGTCTTCTTCTTTCAAGGCACCGCCCAATTTTTTCACGGAGGCATATCCTTCATCGATGAACCGCTTAACGGCCGTATCGCTGATATTTTCTAAGAAAAGAATGTTGATTTTTTCTTTCGGATAGCTGGTAATTTTTTTTTCGTCCATAATAATCTCCCGCCTATTTTTTCGTTATAATTTTTTTGAAAGGAAGTGCAAAGTTGTCACTAAAATGGTAAACCAAAAAACTAAAATGGAAACCCGCGGTTTTGCGAGCGTTTTTTTGTACTTTTGCGCGCGTTAACCCACAAAAAGAGTCCTATTGAAAACTATTCTCAGCTACATACTGGCGGCGTCTTTTTTTGTTTGTTGCGGACAGCGTAGCCACCAGCCAGGGGCCCTGAAACATGATTCCACGCTCGCTAACATCCCAGACTCATTGACTTTGGTTGGCAAGCCTCTTTCCAAGGATGCATTCCACTATTATTCTGCTGCTAGCAGGCATTTCTTCGATTCAGTTTTTTCGAGGGGTTTCAATGGAACTATTTTAGTGGCCAAAAATGGCGAAATCATTTACGAAAGATATAGCGGATTCAAAGATTTCAGACATAGAAAAGATTCAATCAACGAACATACGCCCTTTCACCTGGCATCCATCTCCAAGACCTTCACGGCCATGGCTGTCCTCAAATTATGGGAAGAAGGCAAACTGGATATCCACGATCAAGTGTCCAAATACCTTGCAGGATTTCCCGAGGGTGTTACCATCAAAAATTTGCTCAGCCAGCGAAGTGGTCTTTCGAACTATGTTCATTTTATGGATCAGGCTGGTTGGGACAAGAGAAAATTCCTGACCAATGCGGACCTTCTCCAGTATATAATCAATCACAAACCACTCGTGGTTCGCGCTTTGCCAGGCAGACATTTTGAATATTCGAATACGAATTACGCTATGTTGGCCCTGATCGTCGAAAAAGTTTCTGGTGAAACCTATCCTGAGTTCCTCCAGAAGAATTTCTTTATTCCCCTGAAAATGGAAGACACATACGTCTTCAATTTATCAGATACTGAGCGCTCCATGAAGTCATATAAAAGAACTGGCCATCCATATCCACTCGAGTTCCTCGATGTAGTGTATGGTGACAAAAATATCTATAGTACGGCTCATGACTTGCTGAAATGGGATTTGGCTTTGAGATCGGGATTATTGTTCAAACAGGTTACATTAGATAGTGCGTATAGTCCTTACAGTTTCGAAAAGCCGGGAAAGAGAAATTACGGATTGGGTTGGCGCATGCTCCTCATCCCCAACGGGAAAAAATTAATCTACCACAATGGCTGGTGGCACGGCAACCGGACTGTGTTTGTCCGCTGCATCGACGAACAAGCTACCATCATCTTACTCTGCAATAACGACAACACACGTGTCTATGCTTCAAAAAAACTCGCTGATCTTTTTGGAAATTACCAGCAGGGTAAAGAAAAATATGAAGATTTAGAAAGTGATCCTGAAGGCAGTGGCAGTGGCGGTGGTGAACCTGGCCCGGCCAAACCCAAATAAGAAGGTTTTTCCTTTTCTCCTCGGGTCTCTCCTCTTGGTTCCGTTTGCCCCGGAAATTATACTTAATTTTCAGGATGCAAATTTTTTCTGCAGAGCAAATCAGGCTTTGGGATAAATACACCATTGAACACGAACCTATTCTTTCAATCGATTTGATGGAAAGGGCAGCATCAGAATGTCTCGAATGGCTTAATCAACATCTGTTTCTTGATCACTCGTTCACTATTTTTTGTGGCAAAGGAAACAACGGAGGCGATGGGTTGGCCATTGCCCGAATGTTATCGTTGAGAAAAACTCCGGTTACAGTTTATATTTTAGAATTTGGTCATAAAGGGACTGAAGATTTTCAGGTGAACCTGGCGAGGCTTCACAAGACAGATGTGGAGATCAGATTCATTCAGTCAGAAGATAATATTCGAGATATTCCTCCGGATGATATTATTGTTGATGCATTATTTGGATGCGGACTGAACAGGCCATTGGAAGGGGTGACTGCCATCTTGATTGATAAGATAAATAATTCAGGCAATACTGTTATTTCCATTGATATTCCGAGCGGACTTTATGTTGATAAAAGTTCAATCGGAAATCCGATCGTTCGGGCCAGTTATACTTTAAGTTTCCAATGTTACAAGCTGGCCTTTCTCATGGCTGAAAATGATGCGTATTTCGGGCAGGTTTATATTTTGGATATCGGACTTCACCAGGGTTTTCCCCTCACGATAGAAAATGCTATGGAGATGGTTGATATTGACTATGCACGGGACCTGTATCGGCCAAGGAAAAAATTTTCACATAAAGGTAATTTCGGTCATGCCTTACTGGTAGTCGGCAGCAAAGGCAAGATGGGAGCGGCGCTTATATCGGCAAAAGGTTGCTTGCGAAGCGGGGTTGGATTACTTAGTTGTCATATTCCGGCATGCGGCTATAGTATCATTCAAAATGCCCTTCCCGAATCGATGGTTTTTACGGACGCCGATGAAAATATTAACACGGCTTTCACGGAAGAAATTACCGAATTTGATGTGATCGGCATTGGGCCGGGAATTGGCAGGGATGAAAGGACGAAAGAATTATTAGAAACATTATGCAAACATTACAAGTCTCCTATTGTGATTGATGCTGATGCGCTGAACATTATTTCTTCAAACTCCGGGATGCTTAATATGATTCCCCCCTACTCTATTCTTACTCCACATCCCAAGGAATTCGAAAGATTATTTGGTAAATCACTGAACGATTTTGAAAGAGTAAAGATGGCAATGGAGCAGGCAAAAAAAATACCTTGCATTGTCGTCTTAAAAGGTCATTATACATTTATTGCGATGCCTGATGGCAAGAGTTTTTTCAATGGAAGCGGTAATCCGGGAATGGCCAAGGGAGGAAGTGGGGATGCGCTGACCGGAATTTTGACCGGAATATTAGCGCAAGGATATTCTGCAGGAGAAGCTGCATTAATGGGCGTTTTCCTGCATGGATTGGCTGGCGATCTGGCATCTCAATTATTTTCTGAGGAGGCCATGCTACCATCCGATTTGATCGAGTGTTTGGGAGAAGCGTTCAAAAAAATTCGTGATCTGAAATGATTGTTTAGGCGTGGTGGAAGGCTTAGCTTCTTGCTTTTTCAACATATATTTGCAATCCATTTGGTACGGGAACAATCGCGGGACGTAGCGCAGCCCGGTAGCGCACCACGTTCGGGACGTGGGGGTCGCTGGTTCGAATCCAGTCGTCCCGA
>PSRA01000192.1 GCA_003175695.1 Bacteroidota bacterium
CATTAGTCGCGCCGCGATGTCGCTGACGTTTCCAGCATCGTTCATGTTGGCGGCGGCGATGAACCCGTGTCCATAGGGCTTACGCCGATACCGATACTAATACCATCAATAACATAATCCTTGACCACGATCTCAGGGGTTATCGTGTTGAGAAGCATGCGTTTCTGGTCGCGTTTTAGCTGATCAAAGGCCACAAAAGCGTGAAAAGTTTGGGTGAGTGTTTCAACGTCGAAAGCCGGGCTCTGACGCGCTAGTAACTCGGTCGCAATCGTTCGTTGCCGTTCGATATGCGCTAGGCAAGTGTTTCTTTCCGTAGAGTTGATAACGCCTTCAAAATACGAATCCAGAATCCTTTGCCGGCGTGCACTCAGACTGTCCAACTGAGCCGTAACCCGCTGGCGGTCAATCGTCTTCCCTTCCCTTCTCGCAGCCATTAAACATAGCTTCAGAAACGAGTCACTTGTCAGCCTCTTTGTGAACATCAGATCGAGTTTTGGATCGAGAACGTCGCGCCTCATATAGTGCGCACCACAGCGATCGCGGCAGACATAATAGTCGTCCCGGCGGAATTTCGTGTAAATCATCGAGCCGCATCGACACGTAAGGAATCCATTGTAGGTAAAGCGATGGTTAAACCCTTCAATATGCCGCCAAGATTTTGACTTCTTCAAATCGAGAATCGCTTGGACTTTGTTGAAATCACATTCAGAGATTAGCGGTTCCATCACTTTGACTCGAATGACCTCTTCGGGCGCGCGTGCGATCTTCCTTCTGCCAGCCTGTCGGCCATTCTTGCCCGCATATTTCCCTGCCGGCGACGTGTCGCGCTTTTGGTCAATTACTCTCACCCCAGTGTAGATTCGATTCCGCAAAATGATTCGAAGGTTGTATGGCTGAAGCCCAAGCTGGCGCGCAACCGAAAAGTAGGAATGGTTCCCGGCGACAACTAACCTGAATGCTTCCCTCACCTTCTCCGCTTCGGGCGTATACGACCATTTGCCGTTGTTGAAGTCCACTCCGTAGGGTAAACAGACGCGACCCTGAGCAAATCCACCCGCCCGTCTCTTTTCCTCCTTCGCGGACCAAATCCGTTCGAGAATTTCTGTTCGTTCCATTCCCGCAATCGCGGCTCGGATCGTTCCCATTAGCCGCCCGGTCTTCGAACTAAAGTCAATTGGCCCCTCGGGAATGTAAAGAATGGTATTCGAATCAGCAAATGCTTGAAGCAGAGCATAATCACAGAAGTTCTCCGGGCGCATCAGACGTGAGAACTCGCGGGTCACAACTCCATGTATTCCCGGATCGTTCATTAGGGTCACAAGCTCTTGAATTTCGGGAGCCATTAGGACCGCAGCCCCCGATACGTCAGACATCTCAATCGAGCGAACGATGGCCAGACCGTAGGCGGATGCTGTCTGGCGGTTTATTGCGCGTTGCGCTGGAATCGAGGCCCGATTTTCCGCGGCTTGCGATTCGGTTGATACCCTTATGAGTTCGATTGCGCGCTTCATTCGGTAATAGTTCCTTTGCGATTTTTTCTGCCGTGTCAAAATCTCGATCCAACACGGCACAGGCTAGCCGTCGCGTAGTATTTTCTCTTTCCTCCGCTATGGCAAGAGCGGCGTCGATTATCCCCCGATCGAGATCCGGTTTAACTAATTTCAAATTCATGATCTGTTAATTGTTCTTAAGGCTTCTAAGCTCACAATTTTTGAGATTAAGACTCTTGGGACATATTCGCACCCAGTTCTCGGTGAGATCCGAACCGTTTCCGGGCAGAGGTCAGGCGGATCGATCCTGTTCGGATCTACCCGTATGGTGGGTGGATAGATCCGATAACGAGCCTCGTCTCTAACTAGGGATTTCTCAGGGAACTCTCAGTTGGTTCGTTTCTCTCGAAGGAGTTTTATGCCGCGTTGATAATAATTGCGAAGAGTTGGAACGTCTTGCTCTGGTAGATCGAGTTCTTGCCTTGCCATTTCGCAGGCCATGGATACGGGCTCTTTTTCTCGTGCGGAAAGATTCTCGTCCCCGATATGACGGACGGCCCAAGTAATGCTATGTTTCGGCACATTCCGTGAGAGTATTTTGAACAGCTCATCCTGTTTTAGATCTTCAACCCAACCGGCATCAAAGCAGCATTGTTCATACATATTTTTCATGCACTGAAACAACAGTCTTCTTGCTCCAACTTTTTCAGCAAAACGTCGGAGGTTATCTTCGCTCTTCCATTGCGACTTTGTTCTGGAGGGCTTCAACTTCGGAAGGCGGCGTTTAATCGCTTCTCTCTCTAGGTCTGCCAACTCCATAGCAAACTTGGCCGGTGAAGGAATCTCGGCGCCGAGTTTCTGTTGACTTCTAATCACTTGTTTTTGACGGCCCTCGACAGCTAGATCGATCATCGCATCGTGGAGTTTTTCTGGCAGAAATTCCAGTATGTGCCACATCTGTGAGTGGAAACACGACATGATTTCTTTTGTGTCCTCGGCACCTAGCGACTGAAAGTAATCTTTCAATTGTTGAGTGTATTCTTCTTCTGTTAAATTCGCTGGCTTAATTGATTCGGCATAAGAGTCAAACAGTTTCCCAATGACTGCCTTCCAGTCCATCATAAGCCAGCCTATAACCCGCTCCCCCAACTTAAGTGGTAGCTTCCGCGGAAGATTATTAGGGAAGTCATCAAAGAAGCTCGCAGAGAAATCAGCATATTGGCTTAGGCGATTAATGAGTTCTGAGGCTTGAGTAGATTGTTCATTGGACATTGTGGCTTTCCTGGTAGCCCTCCTGATTGAGAATCGGCCCGCCTGAGGCGTTCAGGATTGTGCGCGTCTTGTCCTCTACTTCACCTGGCCGAGCGAACGCAGCGTCTAGGCAGGCCGAAATCTTGTAAACGAATTATATGCGAGACCCGAGAACGATTGTAAACTACCCGTTTTAATCATTTAGTATCTTCACATATCGCCATTTTGCTTTGGTTTGCTGACGAGCATAAAGTTATTCGGGAAACAAAGGCATTTAAGGCAATCCCCTCATGATGATTCGAACTCGTGTTGCCGTCGTTAAAGTCCTTTTCGGCCCTTTGTACCGAATTGGATTAAGTCGTCAGAGAAAGCTCACGAGTCAGGCCGGTCTTAATTCAGACACGATTGTGAAAGAATTGCTATCAAGACGCTCGATCGACCAATAACTGCCGTTCGGTAAATAGAACTCAAGGCAGCAATCCCCAAATTCCAATTAATTCAAGTCCTCCAAGATAATCTAGTCCAGCAGCGTTTGTGCGCCGCCAATCCCTGAGGGAAACCGTTCCGACGGGATTCGCCAAGCGCCAGGAGCTTGAGTCGGTGATTGCCTCAAGTATATCCGCCCAAAGATCTAGTGGGTCCGCTGGAACGCCTCCAATTCCCCACAAGCACCGATCTTCGCCATGATTGCGCCACCAGAAACCCAACAAGTCTTGAGTGTAAGCAGCGTTTACTAACAATCGTCGCGCGGCCGAAGTTGCAACGAACAATAGCAGAGCCGCGCGAGATAGAATTTGCAGATGACAACGAGGATCTTCAATGACTGATTGTCGTGTTGCGGCAATCAAAGGAATCGGATCGCTCTTTGCAAAGAAAGAAGACCATTCAGTCGCCTCAGCGTTGCTTAATCCAATTTTTTCGAGATCCGGAATCGCCGCGACGGATGCCGTGACTTTCCTTCTGGCACTGCGTAGCAGTGCACTCTCAAGCACCGGAAACCGACGCGATTGTTGCGGTTCGAACAGTGTCCACAGTTCTTCAACGAAGGAGATGACCTCGTGGCTGTCCAGTCTTGGCGGCCTCCGAAATTGTGATGGACGATAGCTGGCCAAATTTCGTTTATCGTGGTCCTCATCGACAGCGGCAAGATCAACTCCCCAAGTTCTGAACCAGTATTGCGCGATAGCTCTAGCTGGAACGGTTGCTCCAGTACCAAGCAGCCACTTTGACATCCTTATTGATTCTGGGCTTACGATCTCATCTAACAGATCAAACGCTCTTCGTAGAGATGACCAATAATCGAGAAGAGGCCACACAATTGTGTGTGTGCCAACCTGCGGTGTCTTCTTAGGCTTGATTTTTTTCGGGAGTGCGTCACATGTTGAAGCAGAGTCCAAAACGGCGTGACGTTTGCTAAATACTCCCATTCCTTCCGCCGCTAATAAACCCATTGCTGCGCGCAATTCGGAGTAATATGCAAAATGTATGGCTGAGTAATTGTCACCACGCAGCGTCGCTTCTACTGCTCGACCGAGAAAGGACCATCCATCGATAACATGAGTAGGTACACTTGCACCGATGTATTCGACAATTTGATCGGACCTAAATGTCGGCGGGTTGGCCTTAGCATCAGTTTCAAACTCCTGAGAAGCACTCAATCTGTAGTAGTTGTTAATTCGAATCCATCGCGTTGAGCGACGACCATTCGGCACTGAGACAAAATAGTCTTCGACCGGTTTTCGGGAAGCCTTTTTAAGTAGAGCCTTGTTTGCCTTGCTAATCGTGTATCGGCTCATTTCTTGTAGCCCAGCGATTTCATAACAACCTTCGTGGCATCAACGTAAGGTCCTCGACGCTCCGAAAGATGAAGTAGGAGTTGACGCCGCATTTCCTTGTAACCGCCGCTGCCGCGGAATACAGACTGACCAAGTCGTTCGTTTTCGGATAGGTTAGGTGTCGAAGAGGTGCGCCAGTCATAGCTCCCAAGTCCAATAGCTATCTCTTCTATAAACTTCGCCGCCTTGGTCTTGGCAAAGGACTTCAGCGCGGCATTGACTGCCTCCTCTTCAGTCGCAGAAATCTTGCCCCCGGATAATTCCTCAAAGACGTCTTCCCATCGCCACTCCCTTAGGGCAAGGCGTTCCGTTTCAACAAAACACAAATCGTTAACGACGAATAAGAAACCCCGAATGCCCTGATCGGAGCTGAGGAGCGAGTATTCTCCATAGAATGCGGGATCGTCGCCCTTCAACAGCCCAACATCACCAACTCGACGAAGGTGCTTCGCCCACGGTGCTTGACTATCCTCAACACTGGTTCTTAGAGATTTGCCGGCGAAGATAAGAACCGCCGCTTGCATTGGCCGGTTCCATGGCAATAACGGATCGTTCTGAGAGGGTGGCGCGCCGAAGAGACCGCCAATCCTTGTACCACTACCCTCCCACTGTTTTACGAAGCTAGCCATGAGGGACCGAATCCAAGCTGCTTGTGTAACCATTGGGCCTTTGTATTCACGCTCTTGTTTCTTTTCGCCTAGCATATTTATGCGCTGGAACCACGGACTCTCCGCGTTAGACCACAACGCCTCGACCAATTCTTGGCACCGCGTTTCGCGATAGATTGAATGCCCGGAAAATCTGTCGAGCCATGTTTGTTGACGAAGAAGTGGATAAAGATCGAACGCCAACGATCTATTGATTTTCTTGGGTGTTATATTGACCGACCAAAACAAGTACGCCTGCCAAGCACGATCGAGTCCGAAGAACGCTACCACCGGCAACTCAAAATCCTCGCCCGGATTGAAACCTTCAAAGGCCCACAATCGATGTTGTCCATCGATGACTTCAAGCGGGAATACTTTTTTGGGCTGCCAGCTGGTCCCAGAAAATCCTTTAGGTAGCACAAGTGAAATCCTATCTCCTTGTTCTTCAAGTTGAATCAGATCTTCGTCTGGAATTTTGATCCCGTTCCGCACTGTCCCGGGAGGGAGAATGTTTACGAGGATCGCAGTGGGTAACCACCCTGGTTTGCGAAGGTCCTCAGCCCCTGGCATAGATCTTTTGGACTCTCCCATCTCGCACCAAGGAAATCCATATTGAATAAATTCTCGGATCTCTTCGGAACGTTCCTCTTCATGTCCCCGCTGGACATTTGGATCTAAAGACCGCGCTTGTTGATCCTTAGTCGAACGCCGATACACTCCTGTGAGAGCTTTCAAATGACTTGCCTTGATAGAGCAGAGAAAGAACCTCTTTTCTGGCTTTGACTGAAACGTCTTTTCATCAAAGCGAACTTTACTCCAGGCTGGAAGCCACTGACTTACGGTTAGCAGTTGGACTCGTTTTTGTGAATTGGCATTCTGTTTTGCCACTGGAGCTTAGCCCCTTTCTATGGTTCCTTAAGGAATAGATAGCACGGATCAATTCTCCGACCATGGCACTCTTACCTTACTGAGGCGTAACGCGAACTCTTCCCAACGTTTGGTATCGACATCTTTGACGAAGGCCACGAGTCCAGAAAGGTGGTTATGAAATCCGAAAGCTGAATCAAAACCTTCATGCACAGCCGTTTCAACTAAGCCGTACTTTAGGCTTGCATGGAGATGACGGTCGATGCGCCGGTAAGTTTCTTTACTGATTCTCGGTTGGTCACCGTCAACCAACAGACCCAGGACTACCTTCTTCGACCCTGGACCCGCGATTCGAGTCTTTTTGCGGTTCTCTTTGAATCCACTTTTCCTGATGATCTGAACGATGCTTCTATGAAGACTGCTAACACTCTTCGGAAGATCGCTTGCGGAAATCGTAATGTCATCAGCATATCGCGTGTAGACAAAGCCATTCTTCGATGCGAAGTTCTGTAACGATTCATCAAGTTTTGCGGCAGCCAGATTGCTCAGCATTGGACTCGTCGGCGCTCCTTGTGGCAATACACCAGCGACGCCAAATCGAGCTGCGTAAGGCATTGTCACACTATCGTCCTCACCGTCACCGGTCTGCTTGCGAGCATGCTTGTTGAAGTAAGCCCACTCTTCAACGTAAAGACGCCGCATTTGCGATCGTGGTAAATGTGTGGTTGTGCATAATCTGGCGAGTTCGAAAGCCAACACATGCCGGTAACCTATCTCCTGGAATACCCGATACGCGTCGATTTCAGTTACATTGTAGAAGAAGTCGGTTAGATCTGACTGAAAGAGCCACCTCGCGCCGCAGTGCATTGCCGCACATTTCCTAATCCCACCAGAATTATGAAAGGCAAACGAAGCAGGATGAGGCATACACTTTTGCAGTATCTCTTGATTAATAAAGCGCTGGACCTTGAACAAATCAGTGCAAACGGAATGTATAAATCTACGTCCACCCGAGCGTTTCTTCACAGCATACATTCTGTAGTTAGCAGATTCTCTTCTTCGATTAACAGATTCGCGAAGGGTCTGGTAGTTAACATCAGTTATTCTCGCCAAGTGTCCAAGCGTAAAAACAACTGCCACTCCTTTGAGTCTTAGTCTTTGACAATACACTCTTAGGTCGGCAGCGGCATCCAACCCAAGCGACGCGACCGCGGATTGATAAAGCTGGTGTGTTGACCAGGTTTCCATTTACCTCGCCTTCTAGGGCCCGAAGGGACCATGAGCGTCGCGGCCCTCCCGAGACACCGAAGGTAATTGGGGCGTGACGCTCAAGGACGGCAAAGCCGTCTTCGCGTCAGTTCTTTCCAGAGAAGTCTGTCCGACTTCCCCATCCATGAATGGCGAACCATCCGTGGAATCTGTCTGATTCCAGCAGTCGTCCCGCTGGTTTCAGACGGCTAAATAGTCCTCCGATCAACACACCATTTTTCGGGCACGTACAATGACCTGTCGAATTCTTCTATCTCAGATCCATGTTGTGTAGCCCAAATGATTTGAACACCCGCTTTTGTTAGTCGATTACCCGATGTCAAGAAACCTGACTTTTTTCCAGACAGAATAAGCTGTTGCAAAAAAACACCATCAACACCCAGGGAGCGGGCTAGGCTATTTTGGTTTCTAATTCCTCTTTTGATCAGTTGTAGCAATGCGAGCATGGAGTCAGATACTCCTTTACCTCTCGGTGTGAGAGATGCTCCATCTAGCAAAGTAGGAAGCCATTCTGGAACCGATCTGCTTGGGAAAAGAGGAGTCCAGCTCTCGGATTCGTGCCAGAGCATTCCCGGAATGTTGTTGGGAACACTGTGGTAGAAAACTAGATTCGACATGGTTCCACGAAACCCGAGTCTACGCCTGGCTGGTATTGCTTTCTGAGATGCACAGAGATTCACGATCCCTTGAAATTCCCGACCCCATCGTGCCTCAAGCTGGCTTGTTTGATAGATCGAATCACTGGAAAAATTAAGTTTCTCCGATTTTCGATGTTTGCGGATTGGGTGATTGGAGCCAGGTATCTCATCCGTGATTATCTTCGTGGCTTCGTTCGTTCGGGCGAAGGCTACGATATGGAAACGAATCCACCCAAAGCTCCACCAACTTAGAAAAGTCTTGTTGGTCAGCATGATCTTAATGTAATCAGACACGCGCTTCCCACTTCCTATTGAGTCGTCGATCAGTGCTATTTCGTGTACCTTAAGATCGCGAAGTTCATTCAAACTAGGATGATCAAGAAAGCGGCTTTTATCGGATTTCATAAGACCAGCGATAACGGAGCGCACTAAGTCTTCGCTGCCCAGTGATAAGTTTTGTCGTTTTAACATTTCTCCGGAGGCATTCCATAAGCAAAGGTCTTCATTTTTGCCAAATTTGCGGACGGCGTATAGCCCACATTGGTTTTCACTTAGCCCTGAGAGCGTTGTTTTAAGCCACTCTGAATACGCATCCCTCGGCACGAACTTGAGCTTGAGAAGTAAATCGGTAGCTACGACGCGATCCTTATCAGAAAACTGGTTCAGCCAGGTCTGGATTTCGCTTGAGCCCTCGACCATTTCAAGTGTAAGGATCTTTTGTACACTTCTCACCGTCTTATTCCTTAAACACGAATACTGATTGAGCAAAGTCAGGCAAAACCGCCGGCTTGCCGGCGGATAAGCCTAACTGAAGGCATGCTCAGAATGAAAGGCCCTAATGACTCAAGAACTTACCTGTTTCCGAACTCGATTTCGAGTTTTTCGGATTTGCGTCGCGATGGGCCCTCGCAGATCGGCCCGTCCCAGGTCCAGCCACGGCTTCCATTTGTAAGGTGTGCGAGCTGTTGCCGCCGTGAAAGTCCTTTTCGGCCATTTTGTACAGAGTTGTACTGAGTCGCACTGATTGGGAGAACTCCCGCTCTATCAAGCGCTTGTCATGGTTTAGTGCTTGGACACATTCGCACCCATTAGTATCCATTTGTAAGACAAATGGTCACCCAGGCCTCACCAGAATTCTTTCGAATGGACTAACGTCTGTCAGCCGGAACGACGGTGCCCTGTATGACGAACCGAAAAGGCTCAAAATCGCGCAGGTCATCGAGCTGTAACGTAGGTGCTCGATTTCCTTGGTCGCGATCGCTTGTGTTGATGACTCTGCTTTGACGCCCTTAAAGAATTCTCAGCGACTCTTTCAAGCGGCTCGTCAGCACATACGGTATTTGGACTACAGAATCGAGTTTCCCTCCACGTTCAATCCCGTCATTCACACGCGACTCTTCAAAACGAATTTGCCTCGTTGTGACTCGGACTATCAAGGTTCGCCGCATGGGCAAGTGATAATATGACGTCTAAATTGGTTGGCCGAACCGCGAACAATTCTTATGGCCAAAATTGACGACCCGATCGGACAAATAAAAGCTGGCGCATCCGAACCGC
>PSRA01000072.1 GCA_003175695.1 Bacteroidota bacterium
TTGCATGCCCAGGAGATCGATTTCAACGATATCCGGACAACTCTGCAAGCTTTGTATGCGATCTATGACAATTGCAATTCTCTTCATACGAATGCATATGATGAAGCCATTACCACGCCAACAGAAGAAAGTGTCCGTCGGGCTATGGCCATACAACTCATCATTAATCGCGAATTGGGAACTGCCAAGACGGAAAATTTCACACAGGGTTCTTTTATTATTGAAGAATTGACCGATCTGGTGGAAGCTGCCGTACTAAAAGAATTCGACCGCATTACTGAGCGCGGCGGTGTCTTGGGCGCAATGGAGAGAATGTATCAACGAAATAAGATTCAGGAAGAGAGTCTTTATTATGAAGGGCTCAAACATAGTGGTCAGCTTCCCATAGTGGGCGTAAATACTTTTTTAAATAAAAAAGGTTCTCCTACCAATATTCCCAGCGAAGTGATCAGGAGTACTAATGAAGAGAAACAAAAGCAAATAGAAAACTTACAGGCATTTCAAAAGCGCAATGAATCCAATGCCTCAAAGAGATTGTTGCAACTCAAATCAGTCGCGCTTAATAACGGAAATATATTCGAAGAATTGATGACTACCGTGAAATATTGTAGTCTGGGCCAGATTACACATGCCTTGTATGAAGTAGGGGGACAATACAGACGCAATATGTAGCCTGACGATTTCATCATTTTTTCCGTGCCGCTCTTGAAAATCTTAGGAAGCTCTTGATTTATTAGCAGAGATACTTTCGAGCAATTCCTGGATTGATTCTTTGCTTTTATTCAATTTGTTCTGAAGCCGTTCTAACAACTCTTCTTCTTTCCCTGGTTCATATTCTAAATCTTCATCCGTGAGTTCGATATTGTTTTCCTTCATCTTTTCTTTTACTTCTATCCAGGAATCTTCCAGTTTGAAATGATATGCTTTCATAAAATATCATTTTGAAGATGAAACAATCGTAGTTCTTATGCGGAGTGATCCTTTGCTATTCTAATCAGTCCCACACCGGCAAGAAGGAAAATTAAGCCCAGGACGCCATACATTATGAAGGATTTCACTCTGTATTCGCTTTGAGCGTTTCCCTGTACAAAGTTATAACCTGTCCAGATCAATCCCGCAATTCCAAATACGGTTAAAATGATTCCGCATATCCGCTTTTCCATCGCCAGCCCTTTCTTTACGAGTTTCAAACTATATGCCTTCTTTTGACAAGAAATGTGGATTTTTTTCCCAGCCTTGTGTCTATTCAGGATGCTGAAGAACTAAATTTCACGGCCACAAAATATTCACCGGTCAAAAAGGGGGTTTCGCCGCCCACAACAGAAATCCGGTAAAAAATATACCGAGAATCCTGCCTCTTCCGCCGGAGCCTGATTTGTCTCTGCCGTTATGCTATTTGAATGGGGGAGCTTGCGAAATAGTTTTGGTCTAACAAGAACAAAACTTATAGCTATGCGAAATTTTACGGCACTGTTAATTTGTGTAATGCTGGCAGCTGTGGTGCAAGCTCAATCAATAACCGGCACTATTAAAGACGATCAAGGAAAACCTGCTTCAGGCGCTTCCATTTTGTTGAAGAGAGTAAAAGATTCCTCCCAGGCCAATATCAGTCTTTCAGGGCCTAAAGGTCAATATGAATTCAGGAATGTTTCCTCAGGAAAATATTTTGTTTCCGTAAGCTTTATTGGTTTTACCAATGCGAATTCCCCTGCTTTCGATTATGTAGCGAATGGTACTCTTACCTTACCCGAAATCAAACTACAGAGGTCTTCCGCTGACTTAAGCGCAGTGGTAGTTACCTCGAGAAAACCTATCGTGGAAGTAAAGGCAGATAAAATCGTGGTGAATGTCGAAAACAGCGTAAATGCTGTTGGGCAGGACGCGTTGGAATTGCTCCGGAAATCTCCTGGCGTAATGGTTGATAAGGACGATAACCTCAGTCTCAGTGGAAAAAATGGTGTGCAGGTTTATATTGATGGCCGCCCTACTCCATTGTCAGGCAAGGACCTCTCTGAATATCTCAAGACCATCCAATCTTCTTCCATCGAATCGATCGAATTGATCACCAATCCTTCTGCTAAATATGAAGCAGCAGGAAATGCAGGCATTATTAATATCCGGTTGAAGAAGAACAAATCCTATGGAACAAATGGATCCGTTAGTGCAGGATATAATATTGCTACCTATCCGAAGTACAATGCCGGTTTTTCCTTAAATCACCGAGACAAGCACGTGAATATTTTTGGAAACTACAACTACAATGATTCAAAAAATGAAAACTATATCAACATCGATCGCACGCAACTTGATACTTTATTTCACCAGCATAGCGTGATCACATCCAGGACCAAGACACACAATTTCAAAGCTGGCATGGATTATTTCATCAACAGGAAAAGCACGATTGGTTTTATGGTGAACGGCACGCTGAGCGACAATAATATTGCAAATTACAGCCATACTGCCATTGCGTATATTCCGGACGGTGAAGTCAACAGAATACTCGTTGCAGACAATAGTTCTACCGGAAAAAGAAACAATGTGAACAGCAACCTGAACTACCGTTTTGCGGATACATCTGGTCATGAATTGAATGTCGATGCAGATTATGGCATATACCAAATCCGCAGCAACCAAATGCAACCCAACTATTATTATGATCCTACCGGGTCTCAAATATTGGATAGTAATATCTACAACATGGTCGCTCCGACAGATATTCACATTTACAGCCTGAAGTCTGATTATGAACAAAATTTCCTGAAGGGAAAACTTGGCCTCGGATTCAAATTATCTTATGTAAACAGCGATAATGATTTCAATACTTATCATGTTTATCAGAATGTGAAAAACCTGGATTCACTCACCAGCAATCATTTCAGGTACAAAGAAAATATCAATGCGGGGTATGTAAACTACCAACGGACGCTCAAATATTTCACACTGCAGGCTGGATTGCGGTTAGAAAACACGAATTCATCCGGTCATTCAAATGGTTACAAGTGGAATGACAGTTATGTAATCTATGACTCAACTTTTACCCGTCATTATACCGATCTTTTTCCCAGTGCTGCTATTACTTACAAGAAAAACCCCATGCACCAGTGGACTTTGAATTACAGCAAAAGAATTGACAGGCCCAATTACCAGGATTTAAATCCTTTCGAATTCCATCTCGATGAATACACTTATCAGAAGGGAAACACTGAACTGACGCCTCAATACACCAACAGTATCGGTCTAACGTATATGTACAAGTTCAAACTGACCACAACGCTGAATTACAGTCATGTTCGCGATGTAATTGCGCAGTTGGTTGATACAGCTGATCGCTCAAAAGCTTTCTTGACAAAGAAAAATCTGGCAACCCAGGACATTACCAGTTTAAACATTAGTTATCCCTTTCAATATAAATGGTATAGTGTATTTGGTAACCTCAACGCTTACTATTCCAAATTCAAGGCTGACTTTGGTCCGGGCAGGACAGTTGACGTAGACGTATATGCGATGACTTTTTACGCTCAAAACACTTTTCGCCTGGGTAATGGTTGGACCGCTGAATTGAGTGGATGGTACTCTACTCCTTCTGTTTGGCAGGGAACCTTCAAAACAAAACAATTGTGGAGTGTGGATGGTGGTGTTCAAAAAACAGTGCTTAAGGGAAGTGGAAATATTAAATTGTCAGTGAGTGATTTGTTCAACACTTTCCATTGGGATGCCAGCAGCAATTTCGCCGGGCAGACGATACATGCATCAGGTGGCTTTGAAAGCAGGCAGCTAAAGGTTTATTTCACATATAAATTCGGTAACACCCAGGTAAAAGCTTCACGGCAGCGAAAGACAGGCGCCGATGATGAGAACCAAAGAGTGGGCTCGCAAGGCGGAGGACTGGGAGGATCGAAGTAGGTTTGTTCTGTTATTCCGTGTCCTACACCCAGGTGTAGGACACGTTCTTTGAAAAACTATCTTTGTCCTATCATGCAAAAAAAATTGATCGTCCTGCTTTCCTGTCTCATCCCGCTGGCAGAGAATTCTCTTCGTGCACAGACAGCAGTGCCTGTATTTGAGGAACCTCGGCATCAAGTTGTCTTACTTAACAAATGGGTCAGGTTAATGGATGTTCGCATACCACCGCATGATACTACACTATACCATCATCACTTTACTCAGTCAGCTATTGTCTTTCTTTCAAAAACGGCGACCGGATCGCGGCCCATGGGAGGAGAAAAAAGCTCTGGTCAGTCCATCCCCGGAGTTACTATGTTTGCGGATTTTGGAAATAAGCCGGTCATTCATCGTGTGTGGAATGAAGACACCGTCCTGTATCACGTGATGGATATTGAAATATTAAACCAGGGTGATACAACAGCTTGCCCCATCATTCAATTGCCAGACATCCAACTCAATTGGGAAAAGAAATATGTCAGATCCTATTCTATCAAACTCGCGCCAGGCAAGAATTTCCTCGTCAACACGCTGACCTGCCCTCATCTTTTGATTGCAATTACCGGAAAAACCATTGTCAATTCAGATAACAAGATAAAAAAGATGTCAGCCGGAGAATTTTATTGGCTTCCTGATGGAACCGATATCCAAATCAACAACAGCCATTCGGAGGCAGCCGAATTTGTTTTGCTGGAACTGAAATAATGCTTGATTTTTTGGGGGATTTTTTTTCGATCTCCTCGGGGCGATTATCTATCGCATGAAAGAATCCCCCAAGATTTATTATTTTGAGGTGAATTTAGCAGATCAGTGAATAAATTTTTCATCTTAATAGCTATCGCATTTTTCTTAGCCTGCTCCCATGATCCTTACCGTGCTGCAAATAAGAAATACAAGAACCAGGCAAAGACGCTGAGCTCGCAACTTAAAGCCCAGCCTCAAGGCTACGTTCCTGACAGCGCATCGCGTTGGATTGGCACCACCAACTTTGATCTGAGAAAACCCAATTTTGTCATCATTCACCATACGGCTCAAAACAGCTGCGAACAAACACTGCATACATTTACGATTGAATCCACCAAAGTGAGTGCACACTACGTGATATGCAAAGACGGAACCGTACATCATATGCTGAATGATTATTTCCGCGCCTGGCAGGCGGGAGTCAGCAAATGGGGGAATAACACCGATATCAATTCATCCAGTATCGGAATTGAATTAGACAATAATGGATTCGAAGATTTCACGGAGCCGCAGATAAATAGCCTTTTGTTACTATTGGATACGCTCAAAAAGAAATATAATATTCCAACTTCTAATTTTATTGGACATGGGGATATTGCTCCCACCAGAAAATCAGATCCAAACTGGCGGTTCCCATGGAAATTACTTGCGGACAAGGGATTTGGAAATTGGTATAACGATACTTCGCTCGTAATTGTTCCGACGGAATTTGATCACTTGCAAGCACTTCGCATCATTGGTTATGATTTGAAAGATACGCTGGCGGTTATTTCTGCCTTCAAACGACATTGGTTGCAGGATACCATAACTAATTCATTAACTCCGGGAAGCCTGAAGATTTTATACGATGTGTCTAAGAAGTTCGAGTATTAGTTGACAGTCAAAAAAAACCACCTCTCGGTGGTTTTTCACGATAAATGGTAGATGTATAATTAATGGGTAGGACTCTGTGAAGTTGTAACAGGATTATATGCTCCTTGAGCTATTTCTTCTATCATTCTGCGATTGAATGCATCCAAATCTTTTGGACTTCTGCTTGTTACTAATCCGTTGTCTGTTACTACCTCCAGATCTGCCCAGGTAACACCCGCATTTTCGAGATCAGTTCGTATAGATGGAAATGAAGTCATATTTCTTCCCTGCAACATGCCCGTTTCGATTAATAATTGAGGGCCATGACAGATAGCGGCGACCGGCTTTCCTGCTTCCAAAAATTGTTGAGCAAAATCCACACAATCCTGATTGATACGCATCTGATCAGGATTGATTACGCCACCCGGTATCACAAGAGCATCATAATCTTCAGTATCAGCTTTATCCAAGGGTACATCTACAGGCAATTCGATCGACCAATGATCATGGTCCCAGGCTTTCACCTTTGAATTCTGCGGAGACACAATGTCAACCTTCGCTCCTTCACCCTCTAAAGCTTTTTTAGGACTCGTCAATTCGACTTCTTCAAATCCATTTTCAGTAAGGATTGCGACTCTTTTTCCCGTTAGCTTTCCCATAAAAATCAATTGAAAATGATTGAATCATGTTTCAATTATTTTTTGTTCAAAAACAGTACCACCCACCACCCACCGCCCACCGACGGTAAAATAATTTTGTGAAATGAACCTTACCCTTTTGTAGGGAAATCTTCCATACTATTGCAAATACATTGACTACTACTGAATTGGCTCATGCTTTGCTTACCATATAACGAAAAACACCTCCTTATTTTATCAATAACCGGCCTGAACGGCGGATAGCTGAACTGAAATTCAAAATAAGTCGTAAGAGAAACGACTCTACCAGTGGTTAAGTAGATTAGAAAATTCTTAAAAGCAAAATGATGAAAATCTCCAAAGTGATTGCTTCATTGTTGGGAATTCTTCTTGTCGCAGCAGCGATTTGGTTCTTTGCCTTTCGCAAAAAAGAGAAACCACTCGTGTTGGAAACAGAGAGACCTCAACTTGGGCACATTTCGAAGAGCGTTACAGCTACGGGTACCATACAACCTGTTGATACCGTTTCCGTCGGCACGCAAGTATCCGGAACTATCAAGATCATCAATGCCGATTTTAATTCTAAAGTCAGGAAGGGTCAACTATTGGCAGAATTGGACAAAGCACTTTTTCAGGCGCAGGTAGACCAATTCAGAGCAAACCTCGCCGTGGCGCAATCACAATTAGCCTATCAGCAGGACTTTTACAACAGGGAAAAGTTGATGTATGACAGCCAGGTTATTGCCAGGCAGGAATATGAAACAGCAGCGTTTCAACTTAATTCAGCAAAAGCAACAGTACTAAGCGTACGGGCCCAATTGCAATCGGCAGAAAAAAATCTTTCCTATTGTGAAATCTATTCGCCGATTGATGGAGTGGTGTTGACGCGGAATGTAAGCATTGGCCAAACTGTTGCGGCCAGTTTCAACACTCCCACTTTGTTCATTATTGCTAAAGACATTTCCAAAATGCAGGTGCAGGCAGCAGTAGACGAAGCAGATATTGGGAATGTCACGCGAGGACAACGTGTCACGTTTACGGTAGATGCTTTTCCCGATGATATCTTCTCTGGTATCGTGCAGGAAATCCGGTTACAACCCACAGTTTCTGCCAATGTGGTTACTTATACAACGATAATCAATGCAGCAAACAACAATATGAGATTGAAACCGGGCATGACTGCTAACATAATTGTATATACGCATGAAGAAAACAATGCTCTCTTGATTTCATCCAAGGCCATCAAATTTAAACCTGATTCCAGCTTGAACACGCAATTCAGAATTGTCAGTTTGTCAATGGACACGTCGACCACTGGCAGTAATTCCCGCCTTGAAAATGACAACGTAGCGATCAACACCAAAATCGCTAAAAAAGACACTGCTAGCGGCAGGCATTTGGCTTTTGTCTGGCTGAAACGGGGCGACAGTCTTATCCAGAAAAAAATCAGGACTGGACTCAATGATGACGCTCATGTTCAGGTAGTAGATGGACTGAGTCCCGATAACGAAGTTGTCACCGGCTTGATCCAGCAGGCCTCCGGAACTGCATCCGCTAAGGGCAGCACGCAGCAAAGAAGTCCATTTTTGCCTCAGCGGCCGGGGCAACGAAGCACGCCCACAAAACGATAAGAAATCGATACGATGCCTGACAAGATTTTGGAAATAAGAAATATCAAACGCGAGTTTCACATGGGGACCGAAATTGTCCGGGCACTCAAAGGAGTCACTTTTGACGTTGCCGCGGGAGAGTTCCTGACGATCATGGGTAGTAGCGGTTCTGGTAAGACCACACTTTTGAATATTTTGGGATGCCTGGACAAACCCACCGCCGGCGAATATATATTAGACGGTACCGGCGTTGGAAAATTGTCAAGGAATGAGCTGGCTAAACTTCGTAACCATAAGATAGGTTTTGTATTCCAGGCTTATAATCTCCTGCCCCGTACATCGGCGTTAGAAAATGTCGAATTGCCTTTGTTTTACAATTCAAGTATTTCTGCAAGAGAAAGAAAACAAAAGGCCATCAAGGCGCTGGAAGCCGTAAAATTAGCCGACAGGTTGGATCATACACCCAGTCAGCTTTCCGGTGGGCAGCAACAAAGAGTTGCCATAGCGCGCGCCCTCGTAAACGAGCCAGTGATGATTCTTGCAGATGAAGCCACGGGCAACCTTGATTCAAGAACTTCTTATGAAATCATGGCACTCATGCAGGAATTAAATCAACAAGAGGGAAAAACGATCGTGTTTGTAACCCATGAGCCCGACATTGCTGCATTTAGTGGCCGGACAGTCATGTTGAAAGATGGCAAAGTTTTGAAAGACACAGTTAATGAAGCAAAGAAATCGGCAAAGGATGTTCTGGCCAGTATTCCGGTCACGGATGATTATTAGTAATAAACATGTCTCACGAAAAAAGCTTATCGAAAAAATCCTATCACCTTAAAAGGAATTTGGTATGAATGTGATGAACCTGATTCGAATTGCCTTAAGAGCACTCCAGCGAAATAAGCTGCGAGCTTTTCTGACTATGCTGGGCATCATAATTGGTGTTGCCTCTGTGATTGCGATGGTTGCCATCGGACAGGGTTCAAAAAAAAGCATCCAGGACGCGTTGTCGAGCATGGGCTCTAATATGATCACCATCCGGCCTAATAGCAATGTAACAGCAGGTGCCCGTTTAGATGCCACATCAGTTCAGACATTAACCATTGATGACGTGAAAGCTTTACAAAAGCAGGCGCAGTATATAAGTTTTATATCTCCGGCCGTATCCACTCGCGGTCAAGCCATCAATGGTGCTCTTAACTGGCCAACGTCTATGCAGGGAGTAAGTCCACAATACCTCGATATACGGAAATGGCACGTGAAAGAAGGGAATGTGTTTACCGAAGCAGATGTAAATACTGCTGCAAAGGTTTGCTTATTAGGTCAGACGGTTGTCAATAATATTTTTGCCCCCGGAGAAGATCCGGTAGGAAAAATTATTCGATTTAATAAGATCCCTTTTAATGTGATTGGCGTATTGGAAGCAAAGGGAGAAAATGCATTTGGCCAGGACCAGGATGATGTAATCCTTGCTCCGTTCACCACTGTTCAAAAAAGAATACTTGCTACAATTTATTTTCAGAATATTTATGTGTCCGCCACCAATGAGAATACGACAAAACTGGCTACTGCAGAGATCTCAGACATTCTTAGAAGGTCCCACCGGTTAAAACCTGCGGATGAAGATGATTTTGCAGTACGAACCCAGGAAGAACTAATAAACACTTTTAGCTCAACGAGCCAGCTGTTGACGATCCTGTTAACTGCCATTGCGGGTATTTCGCTCGTAGTCGGCGGAATCGGAATCATGAACATCATGTATGTATCTGTTACAGAAAGAACGCGTGAAATCGGGTTGCGAATGTCCATTGGCGCAAGAGGCATTGACATTCTTTTGCAATTCCTGATCGAAGCAATATTGATAAGCATTACAGGCGGCCTAATCGGGGTTGCATTGGGTATCACTGCATCTAAGCTTGTAACTACATTCTTATCCTGGCCGACTTTGATCAGTCAATCTTCTATACTCCTTTCATTTTTAGTGTGTGGGATGACTGGCGTTTTCTTCGGATACTATCCTGCTCAAAAAGCGTCCCGGTTAGATCCGATTGAAGCACTGAGATATGAATAGATCTACAGCATTGATAAGCAGAAACTTTCTTTAGGCCTCCAGCGGCGCTTAAGAGATTTCCGGCTAATTGATTAATTGTATCTTTGTTAAAATCTTATCATTTGCTTGTCTGGTGGCGATCCTGATTGGACGCGTTCCAACTGAATAGTTAATTACAGCCTGCGTTACTTCTTCGCTTACCCCGATGCGCTACGCAGGTGACCTCAATGGAAAGCTTATGACAGCAGAACAACAACGCTTATCGGTTAATTCGACCAAAAAAATTCCACTAGAGCAATGGGGACCGTATCTCAGCGAAAGGCAGTGGGGAACTGTTCGGGAAGATTACAGCACCAACGGCGATGCGTGGCATTATTTTCCCTTCGATGATGCTTACTGTCGAACGTACAAATGGGGCGAAGACGGGATTGCAGGTATTTCAGATTTCTTTCAAAATCTTTGTTTTGCTGTCAGCCTCTGGAACGGCAAAGATCCAATCCTGAAAGAACGATTATTCGGGCTTGGAAACTCCCAGGGCAATCATGGTGAAGATGTAAAAGAACTCTATTTCTATCTTGATAATGTGCCCACCCATTATTACATGGAATACTTGTATAAGTATCCGCAGCAGCCTTTCCCCTATGACGACCTCATTGTAGAAAACCGCCTGAGAACTAAGTTCGATCCTGAATTTGAAATATTGGATACAGGCGTTTTTGATCATGATGAATACTTCGATGTGCATATCACTTATGCTAAGCAGAATGCTAAGGATATATTTATCAAGATCAATATTCACAACAGGTTTTCCAAGGCGGCTGATATAACGGTATTACCCACACTATGGTTTTATAACAGGTGGCACTACGACGTCGAAAAAAAGCCTTCCATTACAATGCGTGACAAAAATTCTGTGAAGGCCACCTATAGCCGCCTGGGCACGTACTACTTGTATTTTCAACCGCCGAATGACAGGCTGTTCACGGAGAATGAAACCAACATGGAGAAAGTTGCTGGTATTCCCAATACCAGTCCTTTCTTGAAAGATGCTTTTCACCACGCAATCATAAAAAATAAAAACCTGGACCTGCTTCGCCAAAAAAAGTCGGGAACCAAATTTGCACCCGTCTACAGATACACAATAGGAGGCGGCAAATCACAAACCATTTATTTGCGCCTAAGCAATAAATCACTGGATATTCCTTTTGCTAAGGGTTTTGAATACATTTTTTTGAATCGCAAAGAAGAAGCAGATGCTTTCTACCGGGACGTTCTTCCTGTCGATAGCCAGTCGGAATTATTCAGCGTTCAAAGACAGGCTCTTGCCGGAATTTTATGGAGTAAACAATATTACCATTTCGACGTGGAAAAATGGCTGAACACCAGTGACGGCATTACGCCAGTGAATCAGGGCAAGCAATCCGGCCGAAACCATGATTGGAAGCATTTGAAGAACCAGGATATTATCGCCATGCCTGACAAATGGGAATATCCCTGGTATGCTGCCTGGGATATGGCGTTTCAGTGCATTCCCATGGCCCTCGTGGATCCTTGCTTTGCAAAAAATCAACTCCTGTTGTTGATGCGGGAATGGTATATGAAACCCGATGGTCAACTGCCAGCATATGAGTGGAATTTTAGTGATGTTAATCCACCGGTGCAGGCTTGGGCAAGCCTTGAAGTCTACCGGATTGAAAAAGCAAAAACTGGAAAAGGTGATCTCAATTTTTTAAAGAGAGTTTTTCAAAAATTGCTGATCAATTTCACCTGGTGGATTAACCGAAAAGACCCCAATGGTAACAATATGTTCGAAGGAGGTTTCCTTGGATTGGATAATATTGGAGTATTTAACAGGAGTGCCGAGTTGCCCGGTCAGATGCAGCTGGAACAGGCGGACGGTACGAGTTGGATGGGCATGTATGCCTTGAACATGTTGGACATCGCGCTGGAAATCGCTGTCAAAGACGAAGCGTTTGAAGACACTGCCACAAAATTCTTTGAGCAATTTGTTTTGATTGCGGAAGCTTTGAACGAACATGGCATGTGGAATGAAGAAGATCGATTTTTCTATGACACATTAACCATAGCAGGTGCGGCCCCCCTCCAGCTTCGCATACACTCGATCGTAGGCCTCACTTCTCTTTTCGCCGTATCAATTATTGACAAAAAAAAGTTGGACAAATTATACGATTTCAAAAAGAGAATTACCTGGTTTGAAAACTACAGGATCAAAAACAAGCTTTTCTGGCCGAATGAAGAGAAAATGGATGGAGAAGCCATCTTACTTTCGTTGGTTCCGCGTGAAAGGCTGGTTTATATGCTGGAAAGACTTCTAAACGAATCTGAATTTCTTTCACCAGGCGGCATACGCGCACTTTCTAAGTATCACGAAAAAAATCCTTATTCTGTTACCATTGACTCCGTCGATTATACCATCCGGTATGAACCGGGAGATTCCACTACCAATTTGTTTGGCGGGAATTCAAATTGGAGAGGTCCTGTTTGGATGCCGATCAATTTTTTGATCATTCAGTCTATTCAAAAATATGGTTCATTTTATGGAGATAGCCTGAAAGTAGAGTGTCCCGTTGGTTCGGGCAATTACCTGAACCTCGAACAGGTGGCGGATGAGTTGATGCTGCGCGTGATTGGCCTTTTTGAGAAAAACAAGAAGGGCGATACACTCCAGTACGGAAAATACAGTTGGTTCTTCAGCAGACCGGAAAACCAAAATTTGCATTTGTTTTATGAATTTTTCCATGGAGACAATGGTCAGGGCCTGGGAGCAAGCCACCAAACGGGCTGGACAGCATTGGTTGCTGAATTGATTAGTGAACAATGCGCCAGGACAAAAAAATTCATGAAAAAAACAGAGCCGGTTCCTGAAGACAATTATTAGTTTTAGGGAGAACAGGTATTAGTTTCATAGTGGGACCTGCACTTCTGCTGGTCTAGTGATGATCCTGACCAGGTCAACTGATTTCAATTTCAATTACGCAGAATTGATGTGGTGACAGTAAAATATTTTATTTTTACTGTTACTCATTATGCAAGAAGTCAACGAAGAGATCAGTCGGTTATTCAAATCTTATAGCGAAGAACCGATCGTCAATCTTGGTAAAATTCCCCAGTCAGGCAGTAACAGAATTTATTTCAGGTTAACCACTGAAAATCGTTCTTACATTGCCACTTATGGCAGCAATCTCAAAGAAAATGTAACCTTTATTCAATTCAGCCGGCATTTTCTCTCCACTAACGCCCCCGTTCCGGACATATTCGCGGTGAACGAGAACCACAGTATCTATATCCAGGAAGATTTTGGAGATGTCTCGTTGTTGAACAAGCTGGAGCAATTTGGATATTCCGATTATGTATACGGTTTATTTAAAAAGAGTTTAAAGGAACTCGCTCATCTTCAAATTGTGGGCGGCTCTTCACTCGATTACAACTGGTGCCTGACTTCAAAGGAATTTGGAAAACAAGCCATCCTCAGTGATCTTCTTTATTTCAAATATTATTTTCTTGATACACTTCAGATTCCCTACGATAAAGAGAAATTAATTGACGATTTCGAAGCATTGAGTACTTATCTGAGCTATGCCGATTACAAGTATTTCATGTTTCGGGATTTTCAGAGTCGCAATATCCTGGTCAAAGATGACAAGGTTCATTTCATAGATTACCAGGGGGGCATGAAGGGTGCATTGCAGTATGATGTTGCCTCCATGCTTTGGCAGGCTAAAGCTGAGTTACCTGACGAATGGAAAAATAATCTGCTGGAATATTATATTGATTGCGCTGAAGAAATTCTTGGCGCTCCAATTGACAGAACGCGATTTATCACGCAATACAATGGTTATGTTTTGATTCGCCTTTTGCAGGTATTAGGTGCTTATGGATTCAGGGGACTATTCGAAAGAAAGGCGCATTTTCTCGTCAGCATTCCTCTTGCACTGCATAATTTAAAATGGTTTCTCTCGAACAAACAAGTGGGTATCGTTCTGCCCGAATTTGAAAGGCTCCTTCAACTGGCAGTGAGCCAGGATATCATTGCACGGTTTGAACCTATTCGTGCGGACGAAAACACTCCGCTAGTTATTCACATCAACAGTTTCTCCTATAAAAAAGGCATTCCGGAAGATGCGTATGGAAATGGAGGAGGGTTTGTTTTCGATTGCAGATCCATTTCAAATCCGGGGAGATTGGAATCCTTCAAAACCAAAACAGGAAGAGACAAAGACGTCAGGGATTTTCTTGAGCAACAAACAAAGATGCCAGAATTTCTGAACAGCGTATATGACCTCGTTGATATCGCCGTGGAAGATTATATCAGGCGTGGATTCACTCATCTCTTAGTCAGTTTTGGATGTACCGGTGGCCAACACCGAAGTGTATACGCAGCCGATGCGTTGACAAGACATCTTAGAAATAAGTTCAAGGTAAAAGTCGACTTGAACCATTTGGTACAGGAAGAAAAGAATTGGATGAACGGATGAAAATATTGTTGGTAGAAAAAATAGCCTGAAAGAAAATTTTTCCGGTAAGAAAATGAATGATTGATTGATGTACTATCTTTTGTATGGCATATTGTATTTGCTCTCCCTGTTGCCAATGGCCATCCTCTATTTGATATGTGATGCCATATATATTGTCTTGTATTATGGCATAGGGTATAGAAGGCGCGTGACGATGGATAATCTTGCTACTGCATTCCCTAATAAAACTGAAGAAGAAAGGGTAGCTATTGCAAAGTCCTTTTACAGGAATTTCATCGACAATTTTATTGAAACCATTAAGCTGTTTTCAGCCAGTCGATCTTTCATTGAGGCAAGATTCCAGGTGGATAATCCGGAAATGTATCATCAATTCTATGAAGCAGGAAGAAAATGTCAATTGCATTTAGGCCATACCTTCAACTGGGAGTATGCGAATATTGCGCTACCCTTTCATACAAAGTATAAATTCATCGTGGTATACATGCCCATTAAAAACAAGGCATTTGACCGCATTTTTATACGTCTTCGCTCACGCACGGGAACCATTTTATTACCAGCCACCGAGATGAGCAGATCCATTATTCCATATCGCAATGATTTATATCTGCTGACGCTGGTTGCAGATCAGGCGCCTGGTAATCCCGGAAATTCGTATTGGCTTAATTTTTTCGGTTGTCCCACACCGTTTTTAAAAGGCCCCGAACGGGGAGCAAGGGCAGGAAACATCCCGGTTATCTTCCCCTACTTCTACAAGACAAAAAGAGGATATTATAGGGCCACACTCTTCCTGGGTTCTGATAATCCGGCGCAGCTGGAAGAAGGAGAACTCACCAGGAAATATGTCGAGCTACTTGAAAAAAACATTCAGGAGCATCCTGGCATTTACCTTTGGAGCCATCGTCGATGGAAACATGCGTGGAACAATGAATATGCTAATCTATGGATCGACAAAAATCCGAGAAATCAACAACTTTAGTTTAGTTCAGAACACTTTTCTCCTTAACAATTTCAATCCCTGGTTGGTTTTTGATCATGTTCCACCCTCCTAAAATATTGTGCAGGTTATGTATACCCTGAATCTTTAAAAGGGAACTTGCAATTACGCTTCGATACCCGCCACCGCAGTGGATATAAACGTTATGGTTCTCTTCAATGATTGCCATGCTGGCAGGGTCAGTCAACGTATTCAGCGGAATATTTAATGCCCCGCGAACATGACCATCAGCAAATTCGGTTTCGCTTCTCACATCGACGATCATCAACCTATTGTCAAAGGGCAAATCCATCGCTAATTCATCAGGTTCCACATTCACAATTAAGTCGATTTGTTCGCCCGCTCTCTGCCAGGTTTGAAATCCTCCCTCCAGGTATCCTTTCATGTGATCGAATCCAACCCGAGCAAGTCGGATGACGCTTTCTTTTTCTTTGCCAGGTTCTGTTACGAGTACGATCGGCTTTTCGAATGACATCAAATTTCCCGCCCACTCGGCAAACCGGCCATTCAGGCCGATATTTAACGAGCCCGGGATAAATCCTTCAGTAAACTTCGTGGCATCCCTCGTATCCAGCAGAATCAAATCTTCATTTTTGAGCCAATCCTTGAACCCGGTCAGCGAAAGCGACTTCATTCCACTTTCTAATACTTCATCCAAACTTTCGTATCCTTCTTTGTTGATTCTTGCATTGATAGCAAAATATTGAGGGGGCATCGTCAGACCATCCGTCACAGCCCGGATGAATTCTCCTTTTGTCTGCGATTGCAATGCATAATTTGTTTCTTTTTCCTCGCCGATAGTGCTGTAGGTTTCGGGACCCAGATTCTTTCCGCAGCTGCTGCCTTGTCCGTGTGCGGGATAGACAATTACATCATCAGGAAGAGTGATTATCTTTTTGTGTAGCGAATCAAAGAGCATAGAAGCCAATTGTTCCTGGCTAAGGTTGCCGCTGCTCAGGTCGGGTCTGCCAACATCGCCGACAAATAAAGTATCGCCCGTAAAAATTGCTGTTGGTTTGCCATTCTCATCTTTGACCAGGTAGCAAGATGATTCCACGGTATGCCCCGGCGTATGTAATACCTCCACGGATATTCTTCCGAGTTTAAATTCTTCACCATCACTTGCCTTATAAATAGGAAAAGTTGTTTCAGTATCTGGCCCATAGATAATGGGCGCTCCTGTTGCCTTGGCCAAATCCAAATGTCCGCTCACGAAGTCCGCATGAAAATGCGTTTCAAAAATGTATTTAATGCGGGTCTGCCTTTCATTTGCCAGGTCAAGGTAAACTTCAATGTCACGGAGCGGATCGATAATTGCGGCTTCACCTTCGCTTTCAATGTAATACGCCGCCTCACTCAAGCATCCTGTGTATAATTGTTTGATATACATATCACTTAAATTTCAGCGCAAATTTACATATTTAATCTGTCAACAAGTGTGACGGTTGCCCACACGCGGGAGGGGGCGATCAGGGAAGCACTAAAAATCTAATTCGAAGCAATTAGTAGCTTACTAAAAAACCGTGTCCCACACTCAGGGCGTAGGACACGGTCGGGAAATTCGACTTTTTTCAAAAATCCCTTCGAAAAAATATTAGAAAGGAACAAATAGGAAAATTAACTAATCAATCAGCGCATCCACAGTTTTCATAATATCAGCAATACGCTCATGACTTATTGTGTAGTGTATAAACTTGCCATCTCTCTCGGTTTTGACTATCCCGGCCCGGCGAAGAATGGCAAGGTGTTGAGAAGCTACCGATTGCTCAAGGCGTAGCTGAATATATAATTCTGTAACAGTCAGACGTTTATTTTCATCTAAAATTCTCACGATCTGCTGCCTCAACTTGTGGTTCAGCGCACGCAATATCATGGCCGCCTTCTTTAAGTTCAGGAAATCTACCTTCACAGGCGCTCCTTCTGATCCATTTGAATTGACAATCATCCAATAATTACTTGTAGTCGCGCTCATGGCATTTTCCTATTTTGAAATTAAAAATATCAAATATCAAACAAATTTAAATCCAGGACACAATAAAATAACAGTGAAATGAAGATTTTCTAATATATTTATTTTTTTGCATGAGTAAAAAATTCCTT
>PSRA01000089.1 GCA_003175695.1 Bacteroidota bacterium
AAGCTAATCCAGAAAAAGCTAGAGCTGCGGCTAGACGCTGGCGGGAAGCTAACCCAGAAAAACATAACGCTCGCAACAAACGCTGGGCAAAAGCTAATCGGGAAAAAATTAGAGCCAAAGACAGACGTTGGAAGAAAGCTAACCCGGAGAAAGTTAGAGCGCAAAGGAGACGCTGGCGGGAAGCTCATCCGGAGAAAGATAGAGAGGGTAGGAGAAGAAGAAGCAGACGCTGGGCAAAAGCTAATCCGGAAAAAATTAGAGCCAAAGACAGGCGTTGGAAGAAAGCTAATCGGGAGAAAATTAGAGCGCAAAGTAGACGCTGGCGGGAAGCTAATCCGGAGAAGATAATTACAGCGTCAGCAAAAAGATTTCATCCCCACTTGGCGGGCAAAAGTCTAGAACTTGTTGTCGCACGCCGTCTTCGAATAAATCGCGTTAGAAAGCTAATTAAACTTGTGAAGGGAGGAACCGAATGACAAAGGGCGACCTGTTGCTAGAAAAGCTCGATGAAGCTTTGCTGAAGAAGGCGAAGCAGGTTGCAAACACTAAGCGAGGCAATCTCTCTGCTCAGTTGCTTGCAATCGCTGAGACAATCGTCAAGCGCTCAAACAGTGATGTCGAGCGAGAGCTTCGTAAGGCCGATTTAAAATTTGCCAAGGGAGGAAAATAGTCCATGATGTCTGATGCAAAGTACGGGGCGCGTGTCAGGGCGCGTGAGAAATTCACACGCAAAAACATCCGCACCATACAGGGCAAGAACGGGAAGCAAGTCAACATCGTGAGTGTGCGCAAGTCAGGCGCGGGCGTAGAAACAAGACATGACATCACGAAGCCTATGCCACCAAGCAGTCTTGCGTACATTCGAGAACGCGCACGCGAGGTAGTCAGAACAGCGCTACATCGCCGTCACGTACTTCATCTGTCTCGCATCCAGTTGGTAAAACGTTTGGTAGGATAAAGGTAAGACGGGCGCATCCCCCAGCGCCCTGATCGGAGGACGTATGCTTCAACATTCAAGCTATCACCGCATCACGATGCGACCACAGGTGCTTAAGAGGCTTCTCCCGCTCATCGTCAAAATTATTTCGAAGCATGATTTCGACTCGATTGCATTCCGTGGAATCAGCGGCGCGGTTCTTGCGATGCCTGTCGCAATGCGGATGAAGAAAAATTTAATCTGCGTCCGTAAACCTGAGGACTATGACAAAAATCATGACACAGTTCGCGTCATGGGGGACGAAGACTGCAAGCGCTATGTCATCATCGACGACTTCGTTGCGTCTGGCAGGACTGCCGAAGCGATTGTAGACGGGGTTTATACGCACCTGTCAGAGACCGCTGAGTGCATCGGCGTTCTGGAGACGCTGCCGCTCTGGGACAAAGACACAAACAAGGTCATCCATTCAATGTCGATTGACCATCTCCTGCGTACGGTCAAGAAGCCACAAAAAATCGAGGAGGACTAATGCTAGGACATCTCAAAGAAGTCAGTATCGTGCAGCAATGCGTTCGATGCTTCTCACTCCGCAACTTTCTCACCGAGGGTCCGGAGTGTCCGAGATGCAAAGAACTCCTGAACGAAACCACGACAGAGACCCAACCTCTGCCGCTCTCAGGGCTGTCATCGGACGCTGCGCCCCTGAGGGAAGATAGCGTCATTCTGGACGTCATGGCAAAGGCGGCGCGTGCGTGACAGAAGGGCATCCCTGAGGGTGCCCGGATCGCGCCCGGAAAGGCAAACGGCCAGCCAGCAGCCTGCAAAGCTGCCTTAGTGGGTTCGACTCTCACTCCGGGCTCCAATATTTCGCGTCAGGATGGCGCAGGAGAGGCATTCAGGGGTTCCCGGTACCTCAGCATCCCCCAAATTGCCGTAGGCCAGCCGGACGCGCAGGAGGGGGTATGTATTACTTTTGGGCATTAGGTGAGGTCTGGTTTGCTGCCGCTGTCATTGTCCTGCTGTGGGTTTTCTATATTCGATAGTCCATGCGCGCGGACCCGTGTGTCCGGCACCAACGCGTCACGGTAAGCTGACGTAAGGCCCGGAGTGGGGGAGACGGAAGGCTGGCAGCGCGCTGCCGTGTCGAAGAACCCACTCCGGTAAAATTTCCACCTGTCAGGGTGGGCGGACCCTGACGATCAAAAACGCGTCGGCCCGGATTTTGAAAAACGCTATCTTGATTTTTCGGTACAAAGATTTTGAACTGATCGGTACCCCGGCTGGGGGAACCTGATATTTTCTGTCCGGAATAAAGTTTCAGGGCTGTGCTAACGTGGCATCCCCTGAATTAGTTCTTGACAAAGCCACACACTTTACTGCAATATAGGTATAGATATGGCATACAGACTCAATCGCAAAAATCTAGCGGTGACACGCGTCCTGCCGAAAGGCCAGCTTGACGGGGCCAAGAAGCGGCTTCAGTATATGCATGTGAGTAGGCAAGGCACGACTGCGACTGACGGCTTCATGGTCGCGCGGGTCTCGCTCGCGACTGAAGAGGGACAGCCGCTCTCTCCTGTCATTTATCCGAAGGATGTTATCAATAAAATCGGGACGGTAGACTGGGATGAAACGGTTTCGATGCCTGCGGGATTGACATCACAGACGACCGCTGAGCATGCCGTTCCCAACTTTGACGCAATCATTCCTAGTCCTAAAGAACAGGTAGCGGAGTTCACCTGTGACGCGGAGCAGCTCATGACTTTGCTCAAGGTCGCGCTCGACGTCTCGGAAGACTCCGACCATTGTGTCCGGCTGCGTATATGCGACTCCCCAGCGCTGGGCAAGGTGCTGCGGATTGACTCGCTCGCGTTCCCGCCGCACCAGTCTTTCTGTGGCGTTCTCAAAGGCGTGCAGTACGAGGGCAAGCACATCGCTGGAGACAAAGGCGATGATATCTCGACTGCGCCCGCTGACGAAACAATTAACCAGACTCCGCTTCCGCTCAAGCTGGAAGGCGGGAGAAAGTTCAGGGGCTGATATGCTACTAGGACAAGGGACTGACCCGCGTTGGTATGTGCTTTATCCAGACGGTAAGCGCTCATGTCGCATGACCAGAGAGACGGCTGAGAACTATCAAGGACTGTTCGGCGGCACAATCGAGAAGGTCAAGAAGTGTATGTTACCACCGCAGGGCTGGTACTGCACTCGTGACGGCGGTCACGATGGACCGTGCGCCGCGTATCCATCAAGATTTTCATGGAGGTCAGTGAAAGATTGGCTCAAGACATGGCGGCGGCAATGATAATAAGAGCATACAAACTCATGCGGGTCCGAAAGGACGGAACCCTCGGACCACTATTCATCAACCCAAGACAAAGAATACCTGTCATGAAGTGGCTGCGCGCTGAGAGTCATCGCACGCCGGGGTTCGCCTACCGTCCCGGCTGGCACGCCTGTTCTGAACCAGTCGCGCCGCATCTATCAAAGCGTGGCAGGGTCTGGTGCCAAGTTTTGCTGCGAGGCGCGGCCAAACACCATCGACCAGAATCACAGGGCGGTTTGTGGTATACTGCGAAGTGGATGAAAGTCATGAGTATCGTTCTTTTACCAGTCAAACCGGAGAAAATAAATGACTCGCACGACTGAGATTGCAGCAAAGGCGATTCTGGCGCGATTCGCCGGAGACTCTGTGACCGCCATCTGCTACTGCGAAGACATGGCAATTCGCTATCCCCGGATGGCGGGGGAGTACACCGAGTACAAACTAGTCATCGCTGAGATGTCTATATGAGTTTTTATACTTATTTATGGTTGAGAGATGACGGCACCCCTTACTATGTTGGTAAGGGAAAGGGCGACAGAGGTTTCGCCAGCTATGGACACCGAGTTCCTCGACCAAAAAATAGAAATCAAATCATAGTACAAAACCACCCATCCGAAGAAGAAGCATACGTTGCCGAGCAATTTCTCATCGAGTACTACGGTCGAAAAATTGTTAAAACAGGGTGTTTGCAAAATGTGTGTGAAGGCGGTAAGTCAGGAATGTCCTGTAACGTATGGCAAAGTCCTTTTGGGCAAGCGCTAAAAATAAAAACTAAATTGAGACTTCGAAAAGCACACGCTGAGGGACGTATGAGTGGCGGTAATAGAAATTGGTTGTTGGCAGGCGGTTTTATCTATTCTGAAAAACTTGGAGAGCTTGTGAAAAAACCAAGAATCACTGCATTTGAGAAAAAAACTAAAGAACTTGGTCTGAAACCAGAGCAATATCAGCAGTCCTCGGAACTACGCAAATGGTGCGAAGGAAACAGACTAGAGCGCTACATACCGGAAAACCTACTTAGGTATTGGGGACTATCAGTTTCTGAAACTGAGCTATCTTGCTGATATATAAGTAAATACAGTTCTTGACTCTAATCCTAGCATAAGCTAATATAAATACAGTTGGAGGAACCGAGAATGCAGGCTTCAGAGTTGAAAAACAATGTTGACCGTGATTACGCCAAGCGTATGGATGCACAGATTCACAGTGTTTCGTGACGAAGTTAGAGAAATTCCCGCGCACCCATACGATGATTGGGCGATTGATTCTTGCATCGACCCTGCTCTCTTCAACGGATTAGTTGTTGGTCGCGGTGGCAGACACCTTAACTTCAAACGCAAGGGACACAAACCACAGGACCAATCATACGGAGGTCGATTCTAGTGAAAGCGTTCAGCCGCGAACAACTCGAAGCGCTGCTTTCGGTCGCGAGAAAGCATTCCGAGTCCGACTATCTGGCGCTGCTTCTTGGATTCCAGCACGGGCTGAGGGTGAGTGAAATTCTTAGCCTGAGCAGAGAAAATGTCGTTGAAGGTCGCTTGGTCGTTCAGCGGCTCAAGGGCTCGAAGAAGACGACTCAGAAGCTCATGTCCCCGGCGCGGGAACTGGTCGAGGAGCTGTGCAAGACTGACGCGCGCTGGTTCAACATCTGCCGGAAGACGCTCTGGCTGCACATGAAAGAATACGCGGAGGAAGCTGGTGTTCCGCTCTATCTTGCGCACCCGCACACGCTAAAACATACGTGTGGTCGGCTAGGGCATAAAGGCGGAATGACAATCCCCGAAGTCGGCGCTAGACTCGGGCACAAGAACCTCGGGAACAGCATGATTTATATGCAGGCGACTGAGGAGGAGGCAGAGCAGGCATTTGCAGCAGCAGTCGGCGCATGACAGAGACCTTCACGAACTCGATTTTACCGCAGCAGACGCCGCTCTTTGGATATCGCTATCGGGTCGAGTTCTATAGCGAAAGGGAAAAAATTTGGTTCACAGCGTGCTGGAGCGAAGGCGCAGATAAAATCAAGACCTGTATCTACAACAATTATGAGGATGCAGCAGCTTTCATAAACAGCAGATGTAACTCGCCGTACACCGCTTTCAAGACGTACAGAATAATTACGGAGGCAGTGCTGTAATGGCAGAAGAAATTTCAAGATGGGCCTTCACTCAGATGGTTAGAGAAGTCGATTGCCCACGGTGCAACGAGCCTGCTGGACAGGCCTGCCGCACACCAAGAGGCAGGCTTGCCTTGACTCCGCATACTGAACGCGGGGTCGTGTACATGACGAAGATTGGAAGAGCCGAATTTGAAAGCAGACACAGCTTCAAAATGCAGTCCGCACCAATTTTAGGAGGAGCTTCGTGAAGAAATTTCTATTCCCATTGATTTTTCTCCTGATGACCGCCAGTGCTTGGGCGCAAGACGCAGTCCCTTCCCTCAAGACTCAAGCACTGGCGAGGGCGATTGCGCGCGCCGAAGGCTTCTACGTCAAGGGCTCAGTTCCAAACAGGTTTCACAATCCGGGGGACATCAGGGCGCACTCTGCGCATGCCTATCCCGGTCAGGTCGGTCTGAGTAAGCACGGTTATGTCATCTTCAGGTCAGACGCGGACGGCTGGATGTCACTCCTCGCTCAGCTGGAGGGGATGATTGAACGGCATTCAAAGAATTACAACGTCAACATGACGCTGCTCGACTTCTCGCATAAGTACGCGACGAGCCCGACATGGGTCAAGAACGTCTCAAAGATTTTGGCAGTCAAGAAGAACACGAAGATGTGGGAGATTCTGGGCGAAGCGCCCGTTCTGGAGGAAAGCTGGGTATGAACGAAGAGCGTATTGCGAAATTACCAATCTGGGCACAAGAGCATATCGAAGTTCTAGACAGGCGCTTGAAATCTATGACCACCCAACGAGACCAAGCGATGGAAGCGATGGCTGGACAGAGCACGTCTGATGTCTACGTCGCAGGTCACGGTGCCTCGCCTGACATGCCTCTTCCGAACTATCGAGATATTGAATTCAAAACCAATGACCCGCACACCAATATCTCCGTTTGCCATTCAACAGACGGGCGCGGAAATGTGGTGAGAGATAAAATCACCATCAGGACCAGTTTCCGAGGGATGCGGATTATCCCGGTTTGTTCAAACGTCGTTGAAATTCAAATCGAGGAGCGGTAATGTCTTCACTTCAACAGCTGGGAACCATCACACAAAGACTTACGCTGGTCGATACTCAGGCCATCGTAGAACAGGGCAAGAAAGCATTCCGAGGTATGTTCCGGAAAGAAGCGAACCCATTCAAGTCAGACCGGGACCGCTCGTGCTGGAATCGTGGATACGAATACGCCGAGCGGCAATGGCGAGACATGATGGCGCGGTGGAGAGAGATGGACAGGGGCACACAAATGTAGACCAAAAAGAGACTAGATAAATTGAAAATGTAGCACCTATATTGGTATAGTGAGAGATTGCTCAACAAAAGCACCGACTGCGTTCAAGCCATAGGAGTGAGTCGGCCTAATCCTGAATTTCAAGAACGAGTTCAGGGACATTGATGGGCTTGAAATGAGAGCAGGGGGATTCGATGGCCGCGCTTACTGGCCTGCGACAAAACCCTGACATTGCCAAATGATGAAGCAGCCCTAGCAAAGGCGGGCTAAAGCCTAAGAGAAAATTCAGGAGGAGACATGAGCACGACAAAACGCACGACCGCACGAACCGCGACCGATGTTTTTGGTAAGACAATCCGCCTTCTTAGCGACAAGCTGACTTCTGACGGCGGAAACAATCAACTCAGCTACAGTAATCTTCGTGAGGCTGTAAAAAATCACCAGAACGATGTCCCTGTCTTCACTCGTTCTTGGGGAGACGACATTCATCGCCGCCTTGGACGTATCGAGCGGGCTTATCTAAAGTTTGAAGCTGACGAAGTCATTTCCGCAGCCAAGAAAGGACCAGTCTACGCTATCGGTTGTCACGTCTTCACGCTTGCGATGTTCAATCGCATCCTGCGCGCGGCTGGTATCCAGACGACCAAAACAAAGACCGTAAAGCGATTCAAACCTTTCGCAGCGGCGGCATAGATGACTACCTTCTTCGAATCCGTTCACGCGGATGACCTTGACTACGTGGGACAGTCTGCATACCACAACGTGCGGACTGTCTCCATCAACCGCGAACGCGTTCTCGCACGGCAGAACGCCCTGACACAAGAAAGTATCCGGAGGAGCCATGAAGCTCAAAACCCAATCCGCTGAACCGCCTGTAGAAAAACTCATGTCTGAACTCAAGATGGGGGAAGTCGCTGAAATCGTGAAGAGCGAAGTTGACTTCTATGTTGGCATGATTGTTATGGGGATGAACTACGGAGCGTTGATTCTCTCCGGCTCGGAAGTCTCCGGCGACATGTTCGACAAGACTGCCGCCAAGCATCACACCGTCCGCCCTATCACAAAAGGCACAGAACTGACTTTCGAAGTCTAGGAGGAGCATGCCGAAGATTATAGAACCGGGAAAGAAACTGAAGCGGTTCATCAAGGTCTACGGTATCGAAGGTCCAGTCGAGCTTGTCATTGCTCACGAAGGCCTGACCCTGCGTGTGCCGGGGACCAAGAAACACCTGACCGCTGATTGGCCGTCTGTCGTCGGCGCTGCAGTCACGCCGGACGATGTTCCCTCCCACCTGTTTGGAGAGCCGCTGAAGTTTCTCCAGCACGAGGCAGAGAAGGTCATGAAGCGGAAAGAAAAGAAGGGCGCGCAATAGCGCCCGGATCAAAGGTTAAATGGACATCAACGAGCAAGAGCTAAACGGGATGCTGAAGCAGTACGGCAACCTCGGTGAGGCGCACTTCTTTTACAGCAACACAGAGCAGCTTCGCTTCGACCGCAAGCACTGGAAGTGGTATCGGGTCGGCAGTGATGGATCATTCGAACCACTCTACGGCGTCACAGGTGTAGTTCACATCATCGACAAGTCCGCGCCGCTCATGGCGTGGGCCAAAAAGATGACTCTCGCTAAACTCCGCAGGCTTGTCATCGAGCGTGGCGGCAGCGAGGATGCGCAATTCAAGCTCTGGCTTGGTGATCTGGACCAGATTATCGCGGAGTCGAAAGTCGCAGATGAAGAATACAAAGACGAGGCGGCGGACACAGGACATGACGCACACGGATGGATTGAACAATACATCAAATCCGTCCTCAAAAAAGATGACGCGCGCCGGGATGAACTCCTCGCGAAGTTTCCGCAAGATGAGCGAGCGGCAAGCTGCTGTGTCGCTGCTCTCTCGTGGATGGCTGCTCACAACGTCCGCTGGATATCGACCGAGCGCTGCGTCTACTCTCGAACCCATCGGTATGCCGGGACTTGCGACGGCGAGGCACTCGTGGACTCCTGCGATGACAGGAACTGTTGTCCTACAGAATTCAAGGACCATCTCAGCGTCATTGACTGGAAGTCCTCTAACTATCTTTACATCGAGTACCTTTTCCAGACCGCTGCCTATCAACAGGCGCTGGAGGAAGAGACTGGCAAGGTTTTTGAAGACCGATGGATTATTCGGCTAGGGAAGGAAGACGGAGAGTTTGACCCGTGGTACATGCCGGGGCGCACGCTCTATCAGGAGGACTGGGAGGGCTATTTAAATTGTCTCAGACTTTTTCAGTCGGTTGAGAAGGTCGATGAAAGAATCGGCGGCATCAAGGGCATGCGGCGCGCGGTTCAATTAGAGATTGACCGTAAGAAGCGCGAGGCCGCACATAGAATCAAGTGCCCGAAGGCGGATGACTACAAGGGGACGCGGAAAAGTAAATGTCTTCCTGACGGCACCCAGTGCAAAGCTTGTCAAGAGAAGTACGAATTTCACAGACGGAGCAAACAAAATGAAGGAACTTCAGAGAGTGTACGAGATGTACCTGAACCGAGCGGCGAAATTGGAAACGAAGGCTCACGGGGAGAAGCGTGAAGCAATCGAAGCAGCAGCGATGTACTACCACAAAGCGGCTGAAGCAGTCGAGGCACTAATTCAGCAATAGTTGTTGACAGATGCCGGAATATCGGCTAATATTAGAGAGTGAGGAGAAGCAATGAACGAATCTAAAGACCTAGTCAAAATTGAGAGCGGACTTCCAGTCCTTGCGAGCGGCGGCGCTTTTGACGTTGACTTCACAGACATCAAGCGAATCACCCCCTATACCCTGAGCATTGACCAACCGATGACTCAGCGCGAAGACATCAAGCCCGGAATGATCCGGACAGTCGAGACTGGACAGCTCCGCAAAGAAGTAAAAGTCGTTCTGATTCAAAAACCTCGCGAGACGCGGGCGTATGAGATTGGTGAGTTCCCCGACAAGACTACGCTTTGCTTCTCCCGTGACATGATTAAGCCGGACGCACGGTCGCAGGACATGCAGGCACTGGTCTGCTCCGGATGCCCGAAGGCCTCTTGGGAGAAATTCAACAAGACCAAGAACTTCAAGGACGCGCCGGGATGCAAGATTACGTCTCAGACGGTCTTCATTGACTATGACCTACTCTATCCGGTCGAGATGTACATCCGAGGCAAGTCCCGCTCTGGCGGTCTGGAAGAAGGCCTGCAACAGGTCACTCAGCAGTTCGTCACTCTCAAGATGGCGACAGGCTCCGTTGCTTGGACCGATGTCATCATGACCCTGACGACTGAGAAGGGCAAGAAGAACAACAACTACGTCCTGAAAATTAAGGACGTTCACCCGCTCACGCTGGAAGAGCGAGAGCACCTGAAGAGCATCATCGCGCTTGTCGGCGCGCAGAAGGCGCAGATGCTTGCACGAATCGCTGAGACTGAGGCCGCAAAATCGCGCGCTGCAGTTGATGACGAGGTCACGAAGACGGTTGCGGAAGCAGTCGTACAGAGTGAGCCGAGTCAGAGAGCGATTGAGCCTGAGTACGTCGGAGAGCCGTCAGGTACGTCGGAGGAGATTTAAATGTCAAAAGAGTGGGCTCAAATTTCAGGATGGATTGGCTCAGTCGTAGCCACAGCCATTTCATACGCCAAGTGGCACAGCTTCTGGTGGGCGGTACTGCACTTTCCACTTGGATGGATTTACGTCATCTTTTACATCTTCAACTACGGACTACCGCATATTCCTAAATAGGAGAAGACATGAACGAGGGATATCGAGCACGCCGCGCAGCAAAGCATGAGGCACAGGCGAAGGAAAAGAAAACAATCGTCGCCGGACTACCAGTCATTGACCTGTCACCGAGTATCCCTCGGTCTTCTTTTCTTAACCTCAAAACGAGGAAGCAGGCGAACGGCGGGCGCAAGAACCGCTCTCGCCATTTGCCAGAGCATACCGAGGCGCTGGTTGAGAACGGTAGCCGGACGTTTGCAGCCGAGGTCAGCAAGGCTCTTCAACCAGACAACGAGGTCGTGCTGGAGAACCTAAAAGTCGCGGAACAAATGTCGGACATCATTTGACAGGTTGGCAAAACATTCATGAATTTCTACGAGTACATTGGAATTGACGAGCCGACCTTCAGGTCAGCGTATCTCGGTACGAAGTACGTCACTGAGCAGGTCCACCCTGAGTTCCCGCTTTCGATTTTCACGTACGGTCGCAAGACTGTCCATGACAATTACTGGGACGAAGTGACTCGCAAGTGCCGGGGTATTATCGTCAATCAGAAAACTGGGGAAATTGTCGCTCGACCGTTCGAAAAGTTCTTCAACCTCGGGCAGCATGACATGCCGGACTGTCAGGTATACGCACTCGAAGAGATGCCGCAGCCTGTCGTGTGGGAAAAGGTGGACGGGTTCCTCTGCACGTTGTATCGGTGGGAGGGCAAGCCGTACATAGCTTCCAAGGGCTCGTTCACTTCCCCTCACGCTAAGTGGGCGACTGCTTGGTATAGGGCAAATGTCAAAGACGAATGGCCGATTGGCTATACACCCGTCTTTGAAGGTATCACTCCAAATCTGAAGATTGTTGTGGATTACGGTAAAGAAGAAAAGCTAGTTTTGCTTGGACTGATTGAGAGCGAGACGGGCTACGAATATGCTCCAGAGGCAATGGAATATTACGCCGAACTCAACGGAGTCACTATACCAAAAGTAAACAAGGTCAGTTGGCAGGAAGCTCACTCTCTTTCCTACACTGATGTCCTCAATGATGAAGGATTCGTTCTTACTTGGTATTACAGTTTCGGAGCGCCATTTCGTCTCAAGCTGAAGTATGCTGAATACCTGCGGCTGCACCGCATGGTCACAGGAGTTAGTCCAAAGCACGTTCTTGAAGTCTTGGAGAACGGTTGGACGACGGAGATGGAAGACCTCGTCAACAACGGAACACCGTGGTTCAAGAAATGGGTCACTAAATGGAAGACCGTTATTGAGAATGAATACAAGCGTCTGCGCTATGACGCAGATTTGAGCTATAACTACGTCTCTGCCAAGATGCATGAGAAGTACAAGGCGAGCGGAAACTTTCCAGCGCGCAAAGACTGGGCATATGAATTCAACCAGCATCCAGAACTTGCTCCAATGCTATTTGCAAGATTGGACGGAAAAGATTTGGACCGCATCATCTGGAAGAAAATCAAGGACGCTCCGTTCATGAAGGGCGGACATCCGATGATTGACCAGCACAGTTTGTAAGTTTAGGGTCAGGCACTGTTCCCGCCGCCAGCGCAATGGTTGCGGGCCGATGTGCGAGTCGCGAACGTAGAAAGCCCAAAAGGGCAGTCCTACGCGGCCTGACCCTAACGCGATTCAGGAGGAGATATGAAGAAAGCAACAAAGAAAACTAGAATTAACAAGTTCGAGCAGGAACTCGGAACACTGAAGTTGTTTATAAATGAGTTTCTAAGCAAACACTGGAACAGGAAGACGACAATCCACTCGGTCACTCCGCAGGTCAAGAAGGTCGAGGGAGCTGACCGTCCTGTGCAGGTCAATGTAGCTGAGTTCGTAGTCATCGTTAAGACTGCAGGCATGCTTGGACGCAAAGTTCAGCTTGATGTTCAGGGCGAAGACCTTGTGGTCAAGTTCGTTGAAGAAGTAGCGCTTCCGTATTCTGTCTAGGAGGAGTAATGAATCAAGGTGGAGATGTTCTGGCCCGAGGCGGGCGGTCAGCGCAGTTTGCTGCTGGCGACAACAAGGGTGAGATTGAATTGAAGAACGTGGCTCCGGAAGGAAGCCGAGAAGACTTTACTCCGGTAGAAATCGACCGAACTAGGCATGTAAAACGCATCACTCCAAAGGGCGACCAAATTTTGGTGCAACGCCGGGAAGCAGAAAATGTCAGCGCTGGCGGCATTCTGCTGGCGGAATCTGCCAAAGACCGTCCTGCAGAGGGAGTCATCGTTTCAATCGGCCCACTCGTGAAAGACCTGAATGAACGAGACCATATCCTGTTTGGCAAGTATGCAGGGACTGAGTATCCGTTCGGCGGGGAAACGCTGCTGTTCATGCGTGAAGAAGAGGTAATTGCAGTCGTGGAGGAATAATGGAACCATTGAATCCGCCTGTAATCGTTGGTGAAGCGGTCGCAGGCGAGGCGGCAAAAGTCCGCAAACAGATCAAGGAAATTATCGCCGGGGTCAACAAGAGTCAGTTCACTCTTGCGAAGCTCCTGCACAAGGTCAAAACTGGGAAGCTATACAACGAAGACACATTCGCAAGCTACATCAAGACTCTGGACTTGAAGACGACGAAGGCTTATTACCTCGTTCGCATCGTAGAGTCAATGCAACTCGCTGGCGTTCCGGAGGAAGTCTACGAGCCTGTCGGAATTGCTAAGCTCCGGGTCATCACTAAGATCGAGCCGACTGAGGAATATCAGGGCAAACCGGGAACCGCTTACATCAAAGCGATGACCGAGACGGCTAAGGAAGTCGAGATGGACACGCTCAAAGAAGCGGTGGACCATCTTCAGGGCAAGACTGGCGATAACGCCATAGTGTGGCTCAATGTCGCTCTAAACAAGTCTGCCCGTGACAATGTTGTCAATCCTGCTATCGAACTCGCCAAGAAGAATCTGGGGACGGTAGCTCAGGATGCAGAGGGTAACGCAGTCGATAGCTCAGACGGTCGGTGCCTTGAAATCATCTGCGCGGCATTCTTGGCTGATACGCAGAACACAGGAGGAGAACAATGACGGTCTTTACAGTACTCGTAGCTGTCATTGCCCGCAAGGTCAAGGCACTCTACGCAGAATATCGCAAGCTGGTCACGGAAGCCGAAGCTGTCGAGCACAAGCTCGTAGGCGAAGCCAAGGACAAGGCGGAAGAGGTCTTGGTCGCGGCTAAGGCGGAAGAGCAGCGCTTGCTGCACGAAGTTGAGAAGGTCATCTTCAACGCTAAGGCAGACGAGAAGGAAATTATGTCTGCTGTCGGCGCTGAGACCCGAAAACTTCGCGACGAACTCATCAACAAAATCGCCCAGCTCTAGGGCACCGAAGCCCCTATAGGGCGGAAGGCCGACCGTAAACGGCTGGTGTGGTCCCGCACCGATTGAAGTTGCTTAGGCAGCTAGGGACATATTTATTTTCGAGGTCGATGGCATGCCGCGCAGCTACACGCTGAACATCAACAAGCATAGCGACCGGACTAAGAGAGTTGCCGACAGGCTCGTCAGCCGAATCGTCAATCAGGACGAGGCAACAAACGCTTTACTCAATGTACTCGATAAGCAGGAGAGTGGGTTCTATGACCACTCCCGGCCTATCGCGTCTCTGCTGTTTCTCGGGCCGACAGGCTCCGGCAAGACCTCATGCGTGGAGGAGTTTGTAGAAGGTCTTTGCAATGACCGGAAGCGCATGATTAAAATTGACTGCGGAGAGTTTCAGCACTCGCACGAAATCGCAAAGCTCATTGGCTCACCGCCCGGATACCTAGGGCACCGAGAAACCAATCCACTCATTAGCGAAAAGAAGCTAGCGTCCTTACGCGGCGATGACATGGCTTTCACCGTTCTTCTTTTCGATGAAGTGGAGAAGGCTAGCGATGCTCTTTGGAATCTTTTGCTCAGTATAATGGACAAAGGCTCACTGACCAATGGCACAAACGAGCAGGTTGGCCTGACCAAGACCGTCATCGTCATGACTTCCAACGTGGGCTCGAAAGAGCTGGCTGAAAAAGTCGGAGACGGTGTTCTAGGATTCATCACACAGGACAGACGTGAGTGAGAAAGACCTGAAAGACACTGCGGTCGCTGCGGCGCGAAAGAAGTTCATGCCGGAGTTCCTGAACCGTCTCGATGACGTCGTCATGTTCAACACACTGACCCCGTCTGACTTGGTCCAGATTCTAGAGATTGAGCTAGAAAAACTCCGCATCATGTCGGCGCGCGCCGGAAAGACCGTCATGATTTGTCCGTCTCCGTCAGCGAAGAAGCAAATTCTCACTGAGGGCTATGACAAGAAGTACAACGCGAGGGAGCTGCGTCGTGCCGTAGAGCGTAGAATCCTGCAGCCGCTGTCACGGTGCTTAGCCTCAGGGCAGCTTGAATCTTTGGACACAGCAATCATTGACTATCATGACGGTGACTGGAGCTATCATGTGGAGAAGAATTTCTGAAACCACTCCCAGCGAAAGTCAAGAAAGCGTGTTTCGAACGCGATGATTGGAGATGTCGGTCTTGCAGAAGTCGTAATGACCTTCATCCGCACCATCTCAAATACAGGTCTCAGGGCGGCAAACATGTACTCAACAATCTCCTGACCTTGTGCTGGAAATGTCATCAGGCAGAGCATGACGGGCATCTCATAATCGTCATTTTGAAAGTGGAAGAGTTCGACACAGTAGTTGCGTTTACTAGAATCGGAGGATGGAGACCCAATGCATAAATCTCCTATGCTTAGGGAATTGTATGTCATATATAAACTGGCAAAGCGCCGTTGCCAAAAGGTAGATGACAAAGATTTTTCTCGCTATGGCGGAAGAGGTATAGAGTTCAGGTTTGAATCTTTTTCAGATTTTGTGTCTGCGACAGGATACCGACCTTCAAAAAAGCACACATTGGATCGAATAAACAACAATGGGCATTATGAAAAAGGAAACTTGAAATGGAGCACTCGCAGAGAGCAGATGGGAAATATAGAAAGAAAAAATCTGAGAGGTTGCACTCCTGTAGGTAAAAAGTGGCAGGCACAGATTGAAATAGAAGGCAAGAATATTTACATCGGCCTGTTCGACACTGAATTGGAAGCTTCGTTAGCTTACATGAAAAAATTGGAGGAAATAAAACCATGAAAGGTTTGTGCTACGAAACAATCGAAATTAGTAAGATTCAGGACGGAGTCATGACTGACTACGAAGTCCGGAACTCACCGAACAGTCAACGAGCGCTGATTGAAGCGGAGCAAGAAGGCTTGCTGGTCGTGTTCCCAGAGCCTAATCAGCTCCAGCTCGACTTCGATACAGAGCATCAGTACAATGTTTATCGAGAGCTTTATCCAATCATCGACAAGTATTACAGCATCATGGAAGAGCAGGTCACGCCTTCCCGTAGCGGCCTGCCTCACCGCCATGTCACAGTGACTCTGGGCATCACACTAAACAACTACCAGCGCATCGCTATTCAGGCATGCCTTGGCAGCGACCGTGTGCGTGAGCTTCTGAGCGTGATTCAGGAAGACAATAAAGACCCGCATCCGACATTGTTCTTGGAGAAAAAACCAGCACAGTTGACTGAAGGAGAAGTTCCGTCCGAACTTCTTCTAGGAGAGTAGGTAAAATGAGATTCATAAGCGCCAAGTGCGACCGATGCAAAGAGAACTCTGAAAACAGGTTGGCTGATGATATTCGTTTTGTTAGCCTACCGAAAGGTTGGGGTTGTATAAACGGTAAAGACCTTTGCCCAGAGTGTAAGAAGTTAGTGGAAGACTTCCTGAATGCAAGATAGAGACTATCAAATCAATGCTGAGAACGCGGTTCTGTCAGAATATGACAAGGGCATGCGCCGCGTTCTTATCTCAATGGCGACTGGCACCGGGAAAACAGTCGTCATGTCTCGGCTCTGGGAAAAGCTAAAATCTCGCCTGCCGGGACAGCTCATAGTCCTAGCGCACCGGGAAGAGTTGATAGATCAAAATCGAGCAAAGATGCAGGCCGTTAACCCGTCGCTCAAGGTGGACAAAGAGATGGCTGAGCATCGTGCAGACCCCAGCATAGCTGATGTCATCATGGCATCGGTCGCGACTCTGGGCCGAAAGGGAACGAAACGTGTTGAAGCATACAACTGGGAGCGGGTTGACAAAATCTTCACGGACGAAGCGCACCACTCCACTGCTGACAGCTACAGAAACGTCTACAATTACGCGGGTATATTATTACCCCAAAGCCATAAACTACTTCTCGGCCTTACTGCGACCCCTAATCGCGGGGATGGCTCAGGTCTCTCGGAGGTCTACCAAAAGATAGCCTTCGTCTACTCTCTGAGGCAGGCAATCGAAGAGGGATGGCTCGTTGACGTCCGTGGTTACAAGGTCAAGACTGACACAGACATCAGTGCCGTCAAGACATCATCCGGAGATTTCCAGCAGGAGGCGCTGGAGGAAGCAGTCAATACCCCAAGGAGAAACCTTCAGACGGTGATGGCTTGGGAAGGTTGTGATTGTAGAGCTAGGCAGACCGTGGCGTTTTGCGTCGGAATAAAACACGCGAAAGACCTCGCTGACATGTTCGAGCAGAGAGGGCACACGGCGGCAGCAATCTGGGGAGGCGATCCTGACCGCGCGGAGAAATTGAGGCTACATCGTGAAGGCAAGATTCGCGTTCTTTGTAACTGCAGCGTCCTCACTGAGGGATATGATGATTGGCGCATATCTTGCATTCTGCTTGCACGTCCTACCAAAAGTCCTGTCTTATTTGCTCAGATGGTAGGTCGCGGGACTCGGTTACAGGACGGGACCGGGAATCTCAAGGACGGTTTGGCATCGAAAGTTGATTGTGTCGTTCTCGATGTCGTAGACAACGCTGGTAAGAATAGTCTAGTCACACTCCCGACTTTGATGGGGCTGGGTGCCGGATTGGGTCTGATGGGCCGCTCGCTCGTCAGTGTGGTTCAGCAGATTGAAGACCTGCAGGAGAAGCATCCGAGCGTGGACTTTTCCAAGCTCGATAGCGTAGACAACATCAAGGCGCTGATCGAATCAGTCAACATGTTTGACGTTCGCTTCCCTGAGGAGGTCGAAGAGAACAGTGATCTGATGTGGTTCCGGGCGGCGGGCGGCGGGTACAAAATAAATATCCCGAAAGCCAATCCGAATCACAAGAATGGTTTTGTACGGATACAACAAAATCTGCTCGACAAGTGGGAGATTGTAGGCCGCATCGCTGATGAAAACTTTCACGGAACACGCGGAAGCTTCGAAGAAGCAATTAAAGTCTCAGACGAGCAAATTAGGCAGCGCGCCGGGAAGATGTCGGTCTCGAAGGTCAATAGGACTGCGAGCTGGAATGATAAGCCTGCGAGCAAAGAACAGATGGCGCTGATTAAGAAACTCTTCCCGTGGAAGACGGTGCCAGAGAAGTTGACGAAAGGACAGGCCAGCCGAATCATCGGTGAGAAGCTGGCAGGAAAGGGGAAGAAATGAGCATTCAAATCGCGGGTGTACACTATCAAGGACTGGAGAAGTTCTTCAACGTACTGGCGAAGAACTATCGCAAAGAGAACGACAAGTGGTGGAGAAATCCCAAGACCGGGAAAAAAATTAGCAACCCTAATCGTGACCAAAAGCTTCTGCTGATCGTCGGTGAAATCATCGAGGCCCACGAAGGTCTGCGCAAAGGCACGATGGACAAGCATCTCCCACACCGCAAGACGGAATGCGTGGAGTTGGCCGATGCACTCATTCGCATGCTTGACTACATCGGTGAGTACCACCCCGACTTTGGTGAAGCGTTGGTTGAAAAGCTAGAGTACAACAAGACCCGCGAAGACCATACTAGAGAATCTCGTCTGGCTCCGGGCGGAAAGAAGTTCTAATGATTACTCTGACTAAGAAGCAAAATTCATTCCTCTTCATGATGGTTCGTGACCACGGTCTGGTTGCTTCGCAGTCAATACCTTCTGACGGAGAGGCGAGCTGGGGAGTGGACCAAGTCTTCGCTGAGCGCATGCAGCTCGTTGAATATGGGCTGGCGGTCATCGACAAAGGAAAGATGGCTCAAAAATTCATCAAGGACATAAAAGAAATCGAGGGCCGGGACGTCATTGTTCTTCAGCCGACCAAGATCACTAAGCTCATGTTCAGGAGAGGCGCATGCAGCAGAGCAATAAACTGAAGTACCCTTCTTACATCAACTGCGCCTTCTGTCCAGCGCAAGCGTATTTCAAAGGCTTGACATTTGTCGTCGAGCTGGGGCATTACAGGTGTGTTTCTGAGCACAGCACTTACATAAGGATTTGCAGTGGCGACAAAAAAGTGGATTTCTGAAAGAAAAGCTGTAGGAGGTTGTACAAGTTGTTCTGAGAATCAAGCAGAAGAAAATCATAAACAATGTAGAATTTGCTTGGACAAAAAGAATGACTATGAAAAGAACAGAAGGGCGGCGGACCCTGAGCACCGACAAGCTTTGCGTGATTCACAAAGACGGCATAAAAATAGGACTAGAAATGAGGCTTTAAAGTTACTTGGCGGCAAGTGTGAGTGCTGTAAAGAAACTATAAATGAATTTCTAACATTCGATCATAAATACAAAGACGGTAATGAACACAGAAAAAAGTTAAGGCATTTTGCAACTGGAGTAGGTCTATACCGAAGATTGCTGCGGGATGCAGAATTAAGAAAAAAATTCCGCATACTGTGTTGGAATTGCAACTGTTCCATAGGTATACACGGGCATTGCCCACATCAGGAGAGATGATGCAAGTTCCTGTAGAATTTCAAACATCAAAAGGTCTTCAATATATTTTGAGCAAAGGATGGCAGTGGAAGCAATCAGACTCTGAGCGTATTCAGACGGAGACCTGTCCAGTCTGTAAGAAGGCAGGTTGGGGCCACTTTTACATGGTCTGCGAGCCGGGAAAGCGCGACGGGCTCTGGCAGTGTATGCGATGTGGTAAATCAGGCCATCTCAATGCCCTCAAAGAAGAGATGGGAGACAAGATTCAGTATGTCGGTGATTTCGGAACCAAGGGCGATTCCGAACAGATGCCGAACATAGAGCAGATGCATGAGGAGCTTTTAGCGAACGAAGACGCGATGGATTATCTCGTCAACACGCGCGGCTTCAGTCTTGAAATTATCAAGCAGCAGAAGATCGGATTCGGTAAGAGGTTTTTCAAGAAGCTGGGCGGGGAGAAACTTTGTATCTCGTATCCCTATCTGATCGACGGCAACGCTGTGTTCGTGCATTGGCGCACGCTGCCGCCGACTCAGAAAGAGTTCAGCAGCCTCAAGGGATGGGAAGCCCCGCTTTACAACGGGCACATCCTAAATGATGAATCCTTGAAAGAGGTCTCGTTCGTCGAGGGCGAGGCGAACGTCATCGCCGCTCTGGACCACGGTGTCAAAGATATCGTCGGTGTGCCGGGGGCTAATTTCAAGAAGGCGATGTGGCTTGAGCAGCTCGACAAAATCGAAGAACTCAAGATTTATATTTGCTATGACAAAGATCAGGTCGGACAAAAAGCAGCGCAAACTCTTGCATCAAGAATTGGCATCAATCGGTGCTACAAGATCATACTGCCTGATTTTGAAATCCCCTCTGACGAGGGAGGTACTAAGAAAGGCAAAGACCTTAATGAGTGGTTCCAGCACGGCGGCGGTAGCGCTGAGAAGTGGGAAACACTCAAGGCGCAGGCTCCAAAGTTCGACGTAGACGGAGTGACGAATATCGACGACGGTCTGGACCGTTTCGAGGAGGAACTGAACGGCAAGACTGGGATGATGCCGAAGTACATGATGCCTTGGCCTTCATTAGGCGACAAGCTAGGACTGGAAGAGGGAGACATCCTCGACATCATCGCATATGAAAAAATTGGTAAGACGACCTTCGGCCTTAATCTCATGGAATATTTTGTTGACCAGTATGGTGAGGACGGAATCATCATCTGTCTAGAAATGTCGAATGACCGCATGATTCGAAAGTGGGTCAGCCATGTTTCTCAGGTCGCGGACAAGGTAACATTTGACCCAGTAGAAGCGGCGGCGTTGAATGAGAAGTTTAAAGAGGGTGTAAAAGTCGCCAGAGCGAAGCATCATAATCGTCCCGGCAACCTGTATTTCTGCTACCCAAAGGGGGTCAAGACACTCGATGACTTCTTCAAGCTGGTTACAGATTGTATTCGGCGCTATGGCGTTAAGTGGATTATGGTTGATAATCTTCAGCTGTTGGCAGGCCGCGTACCTCGCGGCACACACAGCCGCATGGAACATCTGGATAGAATCAGTAAAGGCCTTCAGGGGCTCAACAAAGACTACGGTACGCAAATGATCCGCATTCTTCAGCCCCATCGCAACGGTAATGACGAACTATGCACAATGAACGATGTTGATGGGTCGGCTAGCTTGGCGAAAGATTGTGATGCTGGAATATCTCTCAACCGCTCCAAGAAGCCCGAAATGTCCAGTCAGGCATTGGCGACTGAAGGGATGGTAATGTCTTCAGATGCATCGTTCGACAGGAAATTACTCGTAACGGTGGACATTACGCGGTATTCTGCGGGCGGGCAATGCACTCTTGATTACGTCGGAGAGACAAGTACGGTTAGGGAATATAACCACGCCCAGATAAAAGCTGAAGAGGCGAAGATCAAGAGCAACATTTTGAACGAGGTCAAGGATGTCAGTCAACTTACAACGAGCGCTGGAACAGAAGGCGCGTCGGCTCAAAGCGAGATATAACCAGACGCTGGAGCAGCATGACGCTCTCCGGCAAGAGCAGAACAACTCCTGCGCGCTCTGTCATCGCTCATTTGATGAGTTCCTAGCTTTTCAGGATCACGATCACAAATGTTGTGGTCATAGAAGCGGGCAACTCTGCGGTAAATGCAACAGAGGTCTTCTTTGTTTTTTATGCAACAAGCGGGTCATCGGGGCGCTAGAGACGATTATAAAGTTCAAGGGAAACGTCGAGGCGGCGCTGGAGTACATCAGATCATGGGACGCGAAGCTTAAAGAGAGAGGAGCGTATGAAGGAAAAAAGAAAAAGAAACTACGCAAGAAACAAAAAAGCCTTTGATTCCGTCATGCACTATTACCGTGATCTAGGCAAGATCGGCTCCATCTCTGCAATCAACATCGCCCAGTCTTCGAAGGGTTCACCGAATCCGGCGCGACCGACTCCGCTAGACTTCAGGTGTGATGTAGAGAAGGTCATTAAGAAGATCATCCCGGCTGCGTTCCTCGCGCGCTTCTTCAAGGCATACATATTCCTTGAGGCAGCTGACAGTATCGAGCAGGAGAAGTGGGCAGACAAAGTCCTAGGTGGTATCAGGCACTCATTCGAGCAACGAATGGGGGAGCAGTTCATAGAACGCAAGCTTCACCCAGTGCAAGGTCGTGGTTATTTCCACTGCATCAGAAAGGCGAGGAAGAAGTAATGCTGACACATCCAAAGGCGCGCTGGGGTTCTTTGAAATATCTTAGGCAGTTGTATCGGATACTCAACAGGGAGTATTTTGAAAGCAAACTTCCAACTATTCCGATTGAGTGGGCAGACCTTCCCGGCACTATCATAGCGCGCGTCAGGTGGAGGCGAATTGGAAACACAGAGTACAAGCCTTACGTCATGCAGTTTAGAAAAGAATTGAAACCAAGATTTCTTCAGCGCCAAGTTGGAATGTCTATGGTGCATGAGATGGCGCACATGGTGTTAGGACCGGAGAGTGATTGTTTAGACTGGGGCGGGCCGTTCGATAGGTTGATGTTCAAATTAACAAAAAAGGGAGCGTTTCAACGCTTTTGGTAAAATATGACTAGATACGTTCTTGGATTCATGTTCGATGGCAACGGCGGGGTCGTGCTGATTAAGAAGCAGAAACCTGTGTGGCAGATGGGACTATACAACGGTGTAGGAGGCAAGATAGAGTCTGGAGAAAACTCTCGCATGGCGATGGCGCGCGAGTTTGAGGAGGAAACAGGAGTAGTGACCGATGCCTCGGACTGGACTTATTACTTCACTATGGGAGGTCCGGGCTGGGCTTGTGACTGCTTCTACGTCGTGGACCCGATTGCAGTGAAACTCGTAAAAACAACGACCGAGGAAGAGGTTTCCGTCGAGCTTGCGTCCGACCTTCCAGACACAATTTCCAACTTGCCGTGGCTAATCCCTATGGCATGGAATCATTATCAAAAGAAAGACTTCGTCGCTACTGCGACTTATGGTGAATAATGCAACTCAAGAAACTTTTGTATAAAAGCAAGGTAGAGAGTGCTCCGGAGTATAAAACCAAACGGTTCGAGCGTAAACGGTTCGAGCGCAAGGAAAAACGAGTCACTGATTTAGTCGGTGTCCTGAAGCGTCAGGTCGCTGAAGAGATTGGTGACGCTGAAGTCACGAAGGACCAGCGGTTTGTTTTGCTACAAAAATACGGGACTGTCGTTCCCAAAATCGACAGAAAGGTCACGAGGCCGTCATGGATGTCAACGAAGGAGTTCAATCAGAAAGTGAACGAGTGGTTCCGGGCAACGAAGAATCTGGTGCCAGCCCAGCAGGAGAAGAAGTTCGGGCGAGCGTCGAATCCGTCATTGAAGAGAAAGTTCAGAACGGAGCGGAGCCCCCGCAGGGACCAATCACAGAAGCACAGTTAAGAAAGCTGCGCGGCCAATACTTCACCGTTCGCCACATCCCTCTGACTGACTGCGGCCACAAGATGGATGTCATCAATGAGCCTCGGCATCGCAACTGCGAGAACTGTTGGTGGCAATGGTTTAACTTTCATCCAGAACTTGTCAAGGCCGTGAACGAGGCTTGGCAGGAGCACGGAAAAGAGTTTATCATTCGGATGCGCGGGAAGCACTTTGCCGCAATGTACGGACGCTTCATGGCAACGGTCGTAGCGTTCAAGAAGGAAGAGGAATCAAATGTCAAAAGCACTGGAGTTGTTGGAGGGACTGGGAGTGACGGAGGCAGTTCCAGCAATCAAGGAAGTAACCAAGGAACTGGAGAAACCGCTAACGACGCTGACCAAAGCAGAGAAGCAAAAAGCAGCGATAGCGGTAGCGAAGTCTCTCAATAAGCAATACCAGACAGCACTCCTGCAGAACATGGGGAAGAGGGTCGGCCAGCGCCTGCCCTCTATTCCGACCGATATGCCGTCGTTCGATGAAACGATCTGCGGTTGCGGCGGCGTTCCTCGTGGCAGAGTCGTAGAAATTTTCGGACCCGAGGCGTCAGGCAAAACGACCATTGCACTGCATATAATCGCGGCAGCGCAAAAGTCCGGAGGCATGGCGGCATTCATTGACGCTGAGCATGCACTGGACCCTTCTTATGCGTCTAGAATTGGTGTAGATGTCGATGAACTTCTCATCTCGCAGCCGGACTACGGCGAACAAGCACTTGAAGTCGCTGAGGCACTTGTAGACTCGCGCGCAGTCGATGTCATTGTCATTGACTCAGTCAGCGCGCTCGTTCCGAAGGCAGAGCTTGACGGTGACATGGGGGACTCACACATGGGCCTGCAGGCGCGCCTGATGTCTCAGGCGATGCGGAAACTGACTGGTAAATGCAGCCGAAACGGTGTCACGATTATTTTCATCAACCAGATTCGAGAGAAGCTGGGCGTCATGTTCGGAAACCCGGAGACGACGACAGGTGGGCGCGCGTTGAAGTTCTATGCCTCACTCCGCATCAAGATTCGCCAGCTCTCAAAGACCGATGGCGGAATCATTGAGGATTCTAGCGGGACGCGCATCGGGCAGCGCTGTCATCTGGAGGCAGTCAAGAACAAGTGCGGCGGCGCTCCATACGCCAAGACTGAGCTTAGCCTCTATTATGCGTCAGGTTGGGACACGGTTGGCGACCTGATTGATTATGCTGAATCACTGCAAGTCATTGAAGAGACTAGCAAAGGCTGGTATTCCTTCAAAGGCGAGAAGTATCGCAAAAATGACTTGACAGAAGGTCAGGCAGTGGTTAATATAAGAATAGCAGTAGAGAAGGCAATAGAAGCTAAGAGAGAGACTGATGCCAAAAAAGAGCAAGAAGCAGTCAAAGAGTAAGTCCAGCGTACGCGCCGGAGAACCAGTTTTCCAGTATATCTCCGCGTGTTGCAGCGAGAAGGCGGTCAAGGAACCGCTCAAGAACGTCGGTCTGGAAGAGGCGAAAGAAGCCCACGGACTTGGGAAGTTCCGCTGTAGCTCTTGCGGAAAACGCTGTAAATGCACTAGAAAGAGAAATGATGCCATTCAAGGACAGGCAGAAACTTCTTGATTATGTCAAGAATTATGCTGCCAAACATCCTGATATAGTGAAGAAGTGTCGAGAAAACTTTACTAAAGCAGGAAAGCGTTGGGCCGATGGCTTAATGCGAAAATTCAAAATGACAAGAGAGCAGTACATTGCCAAGTCTGCTCTCCAAGATCACAAATGCGCGATTTGTGGTAGGACGCAAGAGGAATTAAATGTCCGAGCGAAGCGTCTATCTGTTGACCATGATCGGCAGTGTTGCTCAGGTGAAAAGAGTTGTGGAAAGTGCTGGCGCGGTTTGCTGTGTTCTTATTGCAATCCCGCTATCGGCGCATTGGGAGATGATCCAGAGCGGTTGAAAAAGGCAGCAGAATACATAGAAAGTTGGAGAAAGTTAAATGGCAGCTAAAGCCAACCATCAAGTCAACATCGTTCGTCTCGCTGAGCCGCGCGTTCACACGAATGCCGACTCTCTCGAACTCTTCGACATTGATGGCTATCAGGTGGTAGCCAAAAAGGGACAATTCAAGGCTGGCCAGTTAGCAATTTACATCCAGCCGGACTCTGTAGTTCCACAGACCGAGCCATTCCGATTCATCTGGAATGATCATGTTGGAATTGATGGAACGGTCCCCGAGCGCCGCCGACGAATCACTGTGCGCGCGTTCCGGAAGGAATGGTCGGAAGGCTTGTTGATGCCTTTGTCTGATTTCCCTGAAACATTTGGCACGCATCCAGAACAAAGTTTTGCTGCCGTTTCTGTTGGGAAAGATGTTTCTGAACTTCTGGGCGTCACGCACTACGACCCAGATGCCGGGAGGGAGTCAACGACCGCTGACACCGCTCAGGCACCGCGCCGCGCTTATCCTCGTACTCTTCGTGGCTGGTTCTGGTTTCTGTTCTACAAGCTCGGATTCAAAAAGGCTGGACGGCAACTGACTGAGGAGATGAGCTACAGCTTCCCCGTCTATGACGTTGATGCTTACAAGAACTTCAAGAGCGCTCTTCAGGAAGGTGAGCGGGTCCATGTGACCGAAAAGATTCACGGCTCTAATGCGCGGTACGTCTACGTTGACGGAAAGATGTACTGCGGCAGTCGGACTCAGTGGAAGAAAGAGGGCGAGAACGTCTGGTGGAGGGCTCTGCAATATTGTCCAGAGATTCTGACTTGGTGCATGGCGCATCCGGGCTGGGTTCTTTACGGAGAAGTCGGTCCGACACAGAAGGGCTTTAACTACGGAGTCAGCGCTGGAGAGACGTTCTTCTACGCATTCGATGTCCTTGGTCTCAGATATGACGCGGATATGTCCGGCGCACAATGGACAGAATCTTTTTGGGATTGGCCGGGAAACCACGGATTCGCCTCGACCGTTCCTGTCGTCTATTCTGGCTCGTTCAACGACGAAGTCCTAAAGTTGGCGGACGGTGATACACTCGTACCGGGAGCCAAAGGAATACGTGAGGGAGTGGTCATTCGACCAGTGCCGGAACGTAGTGTTCCGCGCCTCGGTCGCGTCCACCTGAAGGTGGTTAGCAACAAATTTCTTGACAAAGAAACCCGCAACTAGGAGACATATGGCAAAAGCAACGCTGAACATTAAACCTATGCCCAAACCGCCAGTGACTTTTACTATTCAGATGTCAGAGGAAGAGGCGAAAGCACTCGCAGCCGTTCTGCTAGACCTGAATGGCCCGTTGGAGCGCGCGACTTACTCAATCTGGAATAGCCTCGACACTTTGTTAGAAGATTCAAACTATGCGAGCACCAGTTATGAGCCGAAGGTGGACTGGTTGTGATTGACAAAGTCCTGACAATAGCTTATATTGCTGCTTGGATTGCAGTCTTGATGTGGTGCAGATGAATAAGAGACTGGCGGCGGAAATCATTCTCGGGGTAGTCTTGGGGCTCATGCTGGCGCTCTGTGTCGCGCTCGCGCACGGATTGCCGACACAGGTCCAGCCAAAGGAAGGCGTCGTCATAGACCTGCAGGCTGACACGGTCTTGCACGGTAATCTCGTAGACGAGAAAATTTTGGGAGACGAACGCGCTGCTTTCACGAACATCAGAATCGTTCCGTGGAACAAGCCGCTGCTCTATGACTTCTCCGTCCTACTCTGCGGTTATCAGGGCGAGGAGCTTCAGGTCCAGAATCCGGTCGAGATTGAATTTGAAGTCCAGTCACACCGGATGTACGAGGGAATTGGTTGTCATAGACTGGTCAAAGTCCAGCACTGGACTCCTCCAGTCACAAAGGGGTGGTGATGGAAACATTTTTCGAAATAATTGCCGGAATCTTTTTGTTGTTGGCAGGAGCGGTAGTCTCCGGCCATGCTGACACTAATGGTCATCTGGGTTTGGCGCGCAGTGCGAGAGGAATTTGAATGAGCGACTTCGATTTTGCTTGGCCGACGCTGCTGCGACACGAGGGCGGGTACGTCAACAATCCTGCCGACCCCGGTGGCGCGACGAAATACGGCATCAGTCTCCGCTGGCTCAAGTCTCAGGGTTTGTATGGAGACGTCAACCATGACCTCGTCATCGACATCAAGGACATTCAGGCGCTGACTCCGGACCTTGCGGCTGGGTTTTATCGGGTATCGTGGTGGGATAAGTACGGCATCGGGCGAGTCATTGACCAATCAATCGCGACGAAGCTCATTGACACTGCCGTCAACCTCGGAACGCCCAGAGCGGTCAAAATCGTCCAGAATGCCCTAGGAACGGCGGTTGACGGGGTCTTGGGTCCGAAGACCGTTAAAGCAGCCAATGACGCGCAGGCGAGCGTTCTGCTGTCGAGAATGAGGAGTCTGCAGGCTGCTCTCTACCAGAGTTTGGTAAATTCAAACCCGAGTCTACAACAATTCCTGCCGGGATGGTTGAACAGGGCTTGGGATCGAGTCTAGGAGGAATATGAAGTTCATTGTATCGGATAAACTGCCCGAACCAGAGAAGACAGCTCGAATCTTTTTGAGCACAACTCACAACCCCGGAGAAATCGCCACTATCATGGCGGAAGTCGATGGTCAGGAAATTCCTATCGTCGGTGTCGCTCGCCTCGGTGATAAGGGTCTTGTTGTTCGCCGCTACGGTCTCGACCGGAGCCGCATGCCGGAAGGTTTGGCCGTACTCGATGAAAGTAATTCAGACAGAGTCTTGGATTTCTTCGCATGAGAAACAGCTCAGTCGAACGGGTCTACAAGTCACTCTGGCATCTGCTCATTGCAGCAGTCGGAGTCTATGAGCTTCGTAATCACAAGACGCGCGCGAGCAAGGTTCTAGCGTGTGGGTTGATTGCGTTTCACGCGGACGCGGCGGTCTGTGACCTGATTGACTGTCCGACCACACCACAACGAATTCTGAGGAGACTGCAGCCAGATGACACAAGCCTTGACAGAGAAAGTCACGAGATTCGAGGTCTACGAGGAAATCAAAGAGCTTTGGTTGAGCGCAATAACTTCTATCGACCGGATTCAGCCCCAATACCGCTCAAAGGCTCAGAACATAGCCCACAGGTCTCTGACCGCCGCAGTTACTCTTATAGATGCTCGGATTGACGAGTTGTCCGGGTACGATGACCTGCAGTACAAACTCATGAGGGAACTCAATGGCATTCCACGGAGCGGGGATTCAATCGCTATTACAGAACGGGAACTTCAAGCCCGCGAAGAGCGGCAACGGCGGAAAGATAAAGACTCCACTCTTCCTAATCGAAACCCAGACTGACTCTGATTTTTTCAATAAGGGCGCGAACCGATTTTTCATAGACGAGGTCGAGAGTAGGATAAAAGACCACTACTTCGCAGGCCGCGTCTATGTCCATAATTTTCCGGACGTCAGTGCAGAGACCTTCCAGATACCTCTGGCCTACACGATGAATCTATCGAATGCTCCAGTCATCGCGGACAAGCTCTCAATCAAGCTCGAAAATTATTTCGATTATATCAATTTGAAAGAAGGCGACCATCTGCCTTCGAAGATTCAAGAATTGGCGATAGCTTGCGCCGGAGCCTACAACGCTCTGGCCTGCGCTGCGAAATACAAGGCAGGAATTAAAAACTCAATCCTGACTACAGTCCACATGATAGACCCTTTCAGCAGCCTGCGCTTTATTCATGAAAAGAGTCAGAGCATCGCTGACCCACAAGACTCTGTGATTGAGTGGGCGAGCTACAGGTTCAAATTTGGGTACGTAACTCTAGAGACAAAAGTATGAACGTCAAACAGGCAGTCGCACTCATCAGGAAACATGGACCATCAACCCCGGAGGAGTTCACAGAAATTGGTGTTCCTCTAGAAAAAAGAAAAATCGGTTCAGGAATATTCAGGGAAGTCATCAAGGTCAAAGGTCTTCCACTGGTCGTCAAATTCCCGATAGCCGAGTCCAAGAATGGCCGAGTCAGCTACCGCGCCGGGAAGATGCACTCGACTGTCGAAGTCAAGAAAATTGCACGGCTCCGCAAGTTCCGGAAACTTCGCGGACATCTCCCCACAGTCTATTACCACGACCGGAAGAGCGGCGTCCTAGTCATGCAATACTACCCAGCTTTCGTCAATGACGCGGACACACTCCGGGCTCTCGGAAAGATGGTCACGAAAGCAATCTCTCACGGGACTGGAATCGAGGTCTCTGACATACACGAAGAAAACGTCAGAATGGGCAAGACAAGTAAGCACGCTGTTCTCATTGATTTGGGATACTAAGGAGGGAGTATGGCTCAGGTCAAAACAGAAGCAGGTCGCAAGGTCAGTCTTGAAGAAGCAAAGCAGCTCGAATCAACCGGGGCGCTGATTTGGTGGCGTCCAGAACAAAACCTACCGGAGTCTGAACAATACGCTCTGGTCTACGAATAGGAGACATATGAAAAAAGTACTGGCAGTCGTCATTCTGTTAATCTCGTCCTTCGCAATCGCGAGCGACAAAGATTTGGAATATCCATCATCCGTTCCGCGCCCGTTCGGTGAGGTCGGTATCGCACTCAATGACGCTGGCTCCAGTCCTGCCTCATTTGTCAGCGACGTCGGTTTGAACTGGGAGACACGGCGTTTTTCCAACACGACGATGTTCTCTTACAACAGCGCAAAGAAAGACAATGACAACACAGTCGGCAATTTCAAAGGCCACTCTATCAGCGCTAGCGACATGCTTCTTTTTAAGCTCAAGAAAGACTGGCTGGTAGGTGCGGACTACGGATACGGTCGGCTGAACACGACGCTTTACTCCAAACAGGGCGAAACTTTGGGCGCGGTCATCGGCAAGGACTACTTCTCTCGGGAATGGTCTTTCCGGCTGACTGGTGAGTATTTCAAACAATTCAATGAACGCACGGACTATCCGGACGCCCCCGGTTGCAAATGCACGAACGGCATTCAAGGCGCGAGCGTAGGCTTCTGGATTCCGTCACCGGACACAAACCATCATTTCTTCTTTCACGAGTCGGTCTCGGTCTATCACGAGCATGCGACAATCACTGACCCGTCAGACCCTGTCACGACGGCGAAAGAGAAGGCTGACACAGCCATCGCAGGAGCGGCCTCACTCAAGCTCATGATTCGTTTCTAGACAAAAAAAAA
>PSRA01000114.1 GCA_003175695.1 Bacteroidota bacterium
CAGTAATCAAGTGAATGTTCATAAGAAGGTCTAATGGTCTATGCAATTTGATTATTCCGGCCACAAAATTAATAATGTGTAATACTCACATAAAGCACCAATGATTGTTTGGTAGCCCAGTCCTGATAAAATGAGTCAGGAATTTTACTAACGGTCATTTTGGAAATGATACCAGAATTTCACATTGATTGAACTTCAGTCGGTAAATTCTACATGGAGATTGAGCGAGTGGTCCCTTAAATAGGACGAATGGACGCTAAATGGGTCTTAGCGGCGGGGCTGGCCTAAATTGACGATTCCGGCACCTGTACGGACACCCTTTTTGACTAGTTTTGCAGAATGAAAATGCCTTTCAGGCCTAACTTTCCTGCATTTTTTCTTTCACTTTTTCTAGGTATTAGTGGCATTCTTCACGCCCAGGATGAAAAGAAATTCCAATTGTTCTGCGCCGCCGATGGTTTAAGCGATAATAATATTACTGGGATCGTTCAGGATGAACACGGATTTATTTGGATAGCTTCTCTTCGTGGTTTAAATCGCTACGACGGAAAACGATTCATCCAGTACCATTCCGATAAAAGCCCCAACTCATTGCCTGACGAAAACCTGTTGCATTTATTTTGGCTGGACAAAAACCGGTTGGCAGTAAATACCGGAATGGGGATGCATATTATCAACCTCAAAACAGGTGGCACCTCAGACGTCATCATCCCCTACGAAGATCCCAAGTACCTTTACAAGTTCAATATTATCATGTCTGCCCTGAGTGATGATGCAGGTAATATTTATATTCTAACTCGCTCAGGCTTTTACCATTACAATCCTGACCTCACTTTAAAATTCCGGTACGATTATTATTCCAGAGAGGAAACAAAAACCGAAACCTTCCTTTTTGGAAACAAATTGTTTTGGCTTTCTTCTCACGAAGTGCTACTTAATACAATAAATGGTTGCTACATATATGATACAAAAAAACATAGCCTTGATAAAATAGGACCACATCATCCTTTGCTGTATGAATTGAGCGTATTACCACATACAGATTATCTTCTAAGACAGACAGAGCCTGGAAGTTTCATCATGATCAAAGGGCTGGGTGACAGCATTACTTATATCGATTGCAACAGGGGAATGAAAGTAACTTCTGCCATAGGTACCAATTTCATGGACGAAATAGGATGGCGATGTGAGATATTCAAGGTAAATGACTCACTCTACTATTTTACCAGCATGCAGAATGGCTTCTTCAAATTGCATCTGGATAAAAAATCCGGAAAAATTTCGATAGACCCCAAAAGATATTTCCCAGGGTACCTCTGCAATGATTTTGTATTTGCGAAGGATAAAAGAATGTGGATAGCAACTAATATCGGTTTGCTGAAAGAAATGAATCAGGCCAGTTCCGTTCAACAGGTGGCTATACCTGCCTATTTGATGAGTGAAAATCCAACCATCAACATTCGCCAACTTTATTGTCACAAGAATCAAATCTACGCGGCATGCGCAGGAAATGGTGGCTTATTGGTATTTGACAAGAACACGCTTGTATTTCAAAAGAAGATCAGCTTTCGAAGTTTTGGCTTATTCAAAGAAAATGTTTTTTCAATTATGCCTGGCCGTGGAGACACACTATTTATCGGAACAGATGGGCCTTTATTTTGGGTGAAGGCGTCAACTGGTAAAACCGGTGTTGTTCCATTGGAAGGTTGGGACAGAGTACATAATTGGATCAGCACACAATTCAAAGACAGCCATGGAAATATTTGGGTGACGACCAATGAAAATAATAAAGTATATATCCTTGATTCCGGAAGCTATCATTTCAGGAGGCTGGATTATGATTATGGTATATTTAAGCAGATCCTCGTACCCAGAGGAGCCAGCCAGGATCGGGCCGGAAATGTCTGGATGGTAGGTCATGGCGTGTGTCGCTTTCCGAGTGTCTTCAAGGAGCCAGACTTGTACCTAGATTCATTTCCAAGTATTCGTTTTCCAAGAAGAGATATCTCATGCATCGCCTTCAACAAGGATGACCTGATGTGGCTGGGTGTGAATAATAATGGATTAGCATCTTACGATCTCAAGAGCAAGGCATTTCATCATTTTACCAGTAACGACGGGCTGCCTGACAATTATATTAAAGCAATATATCCCATTGACAGTAAGTTGTGGATTGCTACGGCAACAGGTATTGCACTGCTGGATCTTGGCAGCAATAATATTTCCAGTTTCAGCAGTGATGATGGTTTCTCACAGCTGGGTGTCAGCAGTACTCAGTTCTGCTATGATTCTGCAGCAAATTACTTGTACTGCGGATTTACTGACCATATTGTCCGCTTTGATCCGGACAGCCTCCTTTTTGCTAAATCACCTCCGACCTTTTTGATAGAGGGCGTTCATTTCCTCAATGACTCGACATATTATTATCCAACCCAAAATATCACTGTTCCTTATTACAAAAATGATATTACTGTTCAGTTGGGAACCATCAATTACAATGACGTCAATAATCAGCGGATCAGTTATCGCGTGGCCAATGCAGATGACAATTCCTGGCAACCGCTGTCGGGTGATCATATCAACTTCAATAATCTTCCGCCTGGAAATTACCAGGTGCAAGCCAAATTGTTCGCTGCGAATAACCGGTGGCGAGAGCAGATAAGGGAAATTAATATTCTAATCAATCCGCCTTTTTGGAAAACACCCTGGTTCATCGCCCTCCTCTGCCTGTTATTTCTTCTTTTGATTTTTTGGATCTATCATTCGAACGTAACTGCGGTAAGAAAAACCGAAAGGGCCAAATTACAGGTGCAGGAATTAAAGACCGAAGAATATAAATATCGACTTGAGCTGGAAAAGATCAGTCATTATTTTTCAACTGCACTGGCGGGCAAAAAAAATATTACTGAAGTACTGTGGGGCGTTGCAGGAAAACTAATTGGGGAAATGGGCTACGAAGATTGCATGATCTACCTCTGGAATGAAGATAAAACCAAGATGGTTCAAAAGGCGGGATATGGACCAAAGGGAACGCCTGAAGCAATCAGCAGGCATGTATTCGAAGTGAAACCAGGTCAAGGCCTGGTCGGTACGGTAATGGAAACTAAAAAACCGTTGATTGTCGGGGATACCCGCGAAGACAAACGCTACAGGGCAGACGAAATGTTCAGATTAAGCGAAATTTGTGTTCCTATCATCCACAATGGTCAATTGTTGGGCGTCATCGACTCCGAACATCCAAATGCAAACTTTTATAAGGAGCGTGATTTAAAGATTCTCACAACCATTGCGACATTGGTGGGAAACAAAATGAAACAAATGGAAGTGGAAGAATCCCTGGCAGAGAAAAGAGAAGAGCTGGTAACTATTAATGAGCAGTTGGCTGAAGCGCAACTCACCGCACTTCAAACTCAGATGAATCCGCATTTCATTTTTAATGCACTCAATAGCATTAAGCGGATGATCCTGGACAATGAAAATAAAAGTGCATCGCGATATTTAAGCAAATTTGCGCAAATGATCAGGTTAACGCTTAATCATTCAAAAGAGACTTTTGTAACCCTGGAGGAAACCATTGAATACTTACATGCGTATCTCGACATGGAACAACTTCGATTCGGAAGTTCGTTCTCTTATAAGATAGAAACAACTGGTAAATCCGACGAGGAAGATATCAAAATTCCAACACTGATGATCCAGCCTCTGGCAGAAAATGCCATATGGCACGGATTAATGCCTAAAGAAGGAGACAAAAAAATCATCATCCGCTTTGTACAATCGGGCGAAATGGTAACCTGCACAATTGAAGATAACGGCATAGGTATCCGCCAGTCAGAAAAAGAAAAACAAATAAATCATAAACAGCCATCTGTAGGTCTGGACAATCTTCGAAGGAGAATCAAGATCATGAACAAAAAATACGATATGCATTGCTCATTAGACATTATTGACTTAAGTGAAAGAAACAATCATCATACCGGTACCCTGGCAATTCTTAAATTTAAATTACTAACCTAAAAAAACAAAGCATGAAAGCCCTTATCGTTGATGATGAGCATGATGGTACGAGTATATTAAAGAAAATGCTCGACCTCAATTGTAAGCAGGTAGAAGTTGTTGGTACCTGTTCTAATGCCGTTGAAGGCAAGAAAAAAATCGAGGAACTCCATCCTGACCTCGTTTTCCTGGACATCCAAATGCCGGGAATGAATGGCTTCGAAATGTTGTCCAAACTCGATTCGAAAAGATTCGAAGTGATTTTTGTAACTGCGCATAATCAATATATGTTGCAGGCACTCCAATTTAGCGCAACTGATTACCTTCTCAAGCCCATTGATGAAGACCGGTTGATTGAAGCCGTTCAGCGTGCAGAAGCCAGGCAACAGCAACGTGGCGATTTCAAAGATATTGAAGCCCTGTTGTATAATCTGCAAAAAACAGGATCACCGAGTGAAATGAAGCTTTGCATACCCACTTTCAAGGGGTTTGTTATTCTGAAACTTGAGGATATTGTGTTATGTGAAGCGGAAAAAAATTATACTATTGTTCACCTACAAAATAAAAAGCAGATCGTCGTTTCAAGACCACTTTTGGAATACGAAAAAATTTTGGAGGGAACGAGTTTTCTTCGCGTTCACCGTACTTTCTTGATTAACATGCAACATATCAGCGAATACCGCCGGGGCGAGGGAGGAGTAGTCGTCATGAGTAATGGAGCCGAAGTGGAAATAAGCAGGAGAAAGAAAGAGATATTTCTTTCAAAAATTAGGTCTGCCTTCATGTGCTGATATCGTTCAGTTTTTTTCGAATAGTGAATCAGGGGAAACATTCCTGGTTTTTCCCTGATTCAATAATTATCGCCGTTCGTTGGTTTATACCTGCCGCCTGATTATTCTAAAAATTTTTCCATTGAATTTTATATTATTTGCATATTCTTTTAATGCAATGTAGACCTGGCTAATCTGGCACATGGAACTCTGCATTAAACAAATAATATGAAATTCATCGCTATTATGTGGGCTTTTTTAGTTAGGCGCAAAAACCAGATTTCGATTTTTCAAGAAGCTTTAACACAAGCAGTGAAGGATGTAGCGAAAGAAATGGGGTGTTGAAAGAGTTGGCAGTCCGCCGTTCGCAGTCGGCAGACCTTAATTCTATTTGTGTTTTATATTTAAAATAAGCCTTATGTTTGAAAATAACGACAGTCAGCTGTCAAATGTTCCGTGTCAATTAGAAGAATCCCTTCTTCATCACTTTTTAAATGTTCCAGCAATTCGCCCTGCCGATTCCAAACCGACGATCTACCAGCGCACACAACCCCGTCAGAAAGTCCTAAGCAATTCACCATCATTACCAGAGCTGAATATTTTTTGGCAATTGTAGCTAGAGATTCTGAGGCATTGTCTACACCATCCGCTGTCTTGGCAACACTAGCTACATAAAAATCAGCGCCGGATTGAAACGCATTGATAGAATGATCAGGAATCGACAACTCGTAGCAAATCGCAAATGCAATATTGATATTGTTGTGAACGATTCCAATTTTTTTATTTTCTCCCCGCACAAAGAATGGTTCTTCATCCGCATGAAGATATTTTTTTAAATACAGTTCGCGTGGCATGTTTGGCTGTAGGATGGCCATGCCAATTTGAATCCCTGGATTTGCCCTGACAGGAAGTCCCAGGCAGATTGTAATTCTGTTTTTATTGGCAAGCGCCTGTAGTTGATCCAATCTTTTATCGTCAATTGTCGTTGCAAGTTCCTTTGCCAGAATGGACTCATAACCCGTCAAAGAAAGTTCGGGGAAGACAATCAGATCAGCGTTCTCTTCAATGGCAAGTGCCACAAATTTTTCATGAATCGCCAGGTTATGTTGAATGTCTCCCTTGAGGGACTTTGTCTGGGCCAGGCAGATTTTCATAATATTATCCTTTAAATTTATTGTTCTTCGGTACCTGAATTTACAAATCTCTTAATTAAAACCATTAGCCCAGCGCAGGCGACTTGACAAAGATGTCTGCATCTCGTCACTATCCAGATAACGACCTAATTTCATTTGATTTGTTGTTTGTATATATCTGCATCAATTGAATATTCACCCATTCATTTTAAATTTTCATCAATTCATTTTTAATATTCATCAATTCATATAACTTTATCTGCATACTTCAAAGCGACAATAAATGGAAAAAAGGACAATTGTTTTTATTCATGGACTATGGATTCATTCCAGTGCCTGGCAACCCTGGATAGATTTTTTTGGCGAACACGGTTATTCGTCCATCAATCCGGGTTGGCCTGGTGATTCCGCCACAGTGGCGGAATCGAGAGCAAACTCTTCATTAATAGCTAACCGCGGTGTGAAAGAAGTAGCCGATAGTTATGCAAAGATTATCGGTTCATTATCCAAACCGCCTATTGTAATTGGGCATTCTTTTGGTGGTTTACTAGCACAAATTTTGTTGGCTCGGGGCGTTGCAGCAGCCGGTGTTGCTTTGGATCCTGCTCCAATGAAAGGCGTATGGCAATTACCGTTATCTGCCTTAAAAGCGTCATTTCCGGTTTTAAGTAATCCTGGTAACTTGAAGAAGGCCGTATCGCTTTCATTCGGTCAGTTCAAGTATGGATTTGCGAATGCTGTCCCTAATCATGAGGCCCAGGAATTGTATGATGAATGGACTATCCCGGCCCCGGGTCGCCCGTTGTTTCAGGCTGCAACAGCAACCTTTGCAGGCACAGAAACTGCCGTCAATACTAAAAATAAAACAAGGGGACCACTTTTAATTACCGGCGGCGAAAAAGATCATATTGCACCACCAGTTTTGGGAAGGGCCTCAGTGAAAAAATATGATCCTTCTCTTGTTACAGAATTCAAATTATTTCCTGATCGTGGCCACTCGCTGGTAATTGATTCCGGCTGGAAGGAAGTCGCACAGTATTCCTTGGAGTGGCTGAATAAAAATGGATTTTAGAATAGATTTCATAGAAAGTCAGCAAAGGCGCGAAGGGTGGCACGTTGCCTCCTTCGTGCCTTCGCTGACCTTAGGTCTTTGCCTGAAACTGGAAAAATTACATGTTATGTTCTTTAGACCCTGATTTGCCTGTCTGATTCAACGCAGCTCTCAATCCTTTCGCTAGTTGTGTCGCATTCCCAACACCCCAGTAATGAAGAAAGAATATTCTGGGTTGTTCATGCACCATGTGATTATGAACGGCCACCACTTCAATTCCATTTTCTATAAGAGCCTTAATGACGGGAGCCACTTCATCTTCTAACATGGTAAAGTCGCCCGCGACAGCAGCGTGATCAGGTGAACCCTGCCATGCAGCCCAGGTATTGAATCCCATGAAAGTTGTCACTTTCGTTCCATGCTCCCTGAGGTCGACATCAGGTCTTCCGATTGTATATTTATAAACACCTTTGCTCCATTCACCTTTCGATCCAATGATCGCATCCAATGCATTTGCATCCAGGCTGGTAATCACACTGTCGGCAGGAGAGGATGAAGGAACAAGTCCCCTTGAATTAGAAACGGCATCAAAAACTGCTTTCACTTTTTGTGCCATGGACTCCGTAGTGCCTGACCCTCCAATATGCATGTATAATATATTGGGATGATTGCGGACAAAATGATTATGGATCGCCGTTATCGTTAGTCCCTCATGAATCACTTCCTGCTGCACAGGTTTTAAATCTTTTTCTGTGAGAATGATATCGCCCATCACCATCGCTCCCTCTTTCCCAGGCGTAAATGCCGCCCAGGAACCTAAGCCCATCGCGGGAATAATCTTAAATCCATCTACTTCCACTTGCAAGTCATTCTGGGGGACTGTGATCTTATATTCGCCTTTGCTTTCTTTTCCCTTTATACCAACAATTCGATCAATGGCAGCTATATCCAGGCGGCTGTTTGCCGTGTCACCGGCATGATCCATTTGCGCGATGACAGCATTATCCAAACAAAAGATTGTGATAAAAACAAAAAGCCATGCGAGTTGTACTGATTTTTTCATATACCTTATTTTTTATTTCAATGTAAACCTTTAATGAGTAATCCGGCCAGCGCAGCGAAAAGGATCAGCAACGGTTCGGGTAATTTTCGGAATCTGATGAGAAGGCCGATGGATATCGTGGCGATCATTATGCTAACAACATCCACCAATTGCCTTTTTGCTAATACAAGAACTGCGCCGCCTATGGCACCCACGGCGGCAGCAGTGATTCCGTCAACAAATGCGCGAAGACCGGGTTTGTTGCCATACTTTTTGAAATAGGGGGCGGGGATGACGGTGAACAGGAAACAAGGAAGAAATGTGGCCAATGCTGCAATTGAAGCGCCCGGTAAACCCGCGACAAGATATCCAATGAATCCGACGGTGATCACTACGGGCCCCGGCGTAATCATGGCCACTGCGACGGCATCTAAGAATTGGCGATCATTCAGCCATCCAAATTCCTTTACAACGCCACCATAAAGAAAAGGAACAATGGCCAGGCCACTTCCAAAAACAAATGCTCCTGCTTTCAAAAAGAACCAACCCATTTTTAAAAGTTTCTCGTCAGCAGTAGCGAAAGATGACACCTGTATGAAAATGGGTGCCATGAATGAGTCGGCATGAAGTTGAAATATTTTTCTTTTTGTTTTAACGATCCATGCAACTAAACCTGCGCTTACTATCAACCAAATATTCTCGTTCTCACTTAGAAAAGTAAAAATCATTATAATGAGAAATATTCCCCAGAGCAACCAATCTTTCTTAAGAGTTTTCTTCACCAGCTTGTAACCTCCCATAGAAATAATGCCAATGACTGAGGCACCAATTCCATAAAACAGTGACTGTATCCAGGGCAATCCGCCTGCCTCCGTATAGAGCCAGCCTAATGCAATCACCATCAAAAAAGATGGTAGTACAAAAGCCAGGCCAGCCAGGGTAGCCCCCTTTAGTTTGTAGTGCACATATCCGATGTATATCGCCAACTGAGCTGCCAGTGGCCCCGGTGCCAATTGCGCAAGGGCTAATCCGTCCTTAAATTCTTCTTCACTAATCCAGCCGAATTTTTCAACAAGATCTCTGTGCATAAATTCCACCAAAGCTACCGGGCCGCCGAAACCGGTGGTACCAAGCTTCAAAAAATAAATTGCGATTTGCCGGGTACTGTAATTGGGATGAGACATGAAAAAGAGTTTGTAAATAGTAACCTCGTGGAGAAAGAGCGGAGAGCGGCAGGTCAGACGCTCTTTCTCCGCGGCTCCAGTGGTTAGAAAACAACCCGAACCTCGGGTTGCATCTTGTGCTAAAAAATTCAATTTACATGCCCCTCAACTACTCAAATAGAACAGGCATTACTCTTTTGTACGGGATTTACTTTTTCTAATATTTTTTCTGTACTCCGACGGATTTTGTCCAGTATTTTTTTTGAAGATCCTCGTAAAGTGACTTTGATCAGAAAATCCAGTGAGGTAGGCAATTTCAGTGAGGGAGTAAGCAGAGGACTCCATTAATTGAATAGCTTTTTCTATTCGCCGTTTTCGGATATAGTCTCCGAAACTCAGGTCTTCAAAATATTTGGAAAACTCGCGTGACAGGTAGGAGGGACTTATTTCCAGGTCTTTCGAAATTTCTTTCAAGCTCAAACTAGTATCGATATGATCCTGGATGATTTCTTTTAATTCCTGTGCCCAATCAGGAATTTTTTTTCTCTTTCCGGGTGTCGATTTCAGATAAGAATTAAAAACATTCACCAACAGATGTTCGAAGGGCTGTTGGGTGTGCTTCTCCTTTTGCAAATGAGTGGCCCAACTGTATAACGCGTCATAGACAGGCAAGGCTTTTTCGAGAAGTTCCTGGTCGTTAGAATAATTAAAAGCGAGTCCGGCAGAAATAGCCCACAAACCGGAGGCCTGAACCGCCATATCATGCCTGTCTGTATCCGCACCTCGCACAATCAGGGCAATTGTCTGGAGCGCCGGATCTTTGATTTTATATTTCTTAATAAAGTAATCGAAAGTGCAATTGGATCCATAGTGAGTAAATTCAACACCTGGTATATCAAATGGAATAGCTTTCAGGCTCGATGCCATTTTTAACACGTCATCGAATGGAACGTATATAATTTCTGCCTCCGGATCTATAAATCTCTTAATTAGCCAGGGGCATGCAAGACGATCAATTTTTGGGCGTTCTCTTGTAATCCATTTCATTTGATTCGTGTTTTTGGATTTAGCGGTTCGGGAATGGTTGATTGTATTTTCTCAGCCATCTTCGATTCCAAATCCAGGCATCATATTAATCTAAAATTATGTCATTGCAAAAAGTTCGTTGAGAGGAAAACCTATCATCGAAGGGCCAGAACAGTTCGATGCAACGCTGAATCGACAAATTCTGTTGAGCGGATTGTCATTGTAGAGTCGACGAAGATAAACGCAGTATCTGTCCTGGTTTTATTATTTGCCGAAACGAAATAAGAGCAGCCAATCAATCTGCCGAAGAGGCGAGTGGTGTCGGCTTTTGCAATGGCTTTGGAAATTGAATCAATTTCCTTTTCCATATAATTAATTTCATATTGATAAAATTCAACGCTGTCTTTCTCATTATTCTTTGCAGCTGCTGCCAGCTGTGATTTGATCCTCGCATATTCTCGAAGATAGAACGTATCGTCTATGATGGTTCCCAATTTTTGTGTTGCCGGAATATTCCAAATAATATGGACTGAATCCAGGTTAGCCGTTGTGTCGATTCTTTGAAGGCGATGTTTGAGAGCAGCCTGCAACTGTTGTTGGACCGTTGAATGCTGCCTGCAGGAAATCGCAATAATAAAGAAGGCTATCGCAAATATTGCGCCTTTCATATAGAGGTGAATATTTGATAGCTAATCTAATAATTTTCTGTGTGATTCCTTGTCTCTATATCTGGGTGCCTAAATCGCAACCTTTTCCGAACTCACCGAAGATCTCCAACAAGCAGCCATAGTCGTTGCTGCTTTTGTTTATAATACTGCAATGCGCAAAGAAATACTGCCGAGAAAACCATTACCTGCCCCGCATAAGCTTGTATATGATTTTGATAATCCATTTTTTTAAAATGGGAGCCAGTCTCATCACGCGGTAATCTTATATTATCATCCTCCCAATCCGAATCTTCGCGTGTTAGAGTATAGAGGTCATTTCAATTGAAATAAACGAAATGTTTATTCGGTAAAGAGTTTTTTTTGCAGATTCAACTCAAACCCTAATTTTGCGCCCGGAGAGATGGCAGAGCGGTCGATTGCGGCGGT
>PSRA01000018.1 GCA_003175695.1 Bacteroidota bacterium
ATAACATTCAATAAATCCATAATGGTGTCTAATTTATATTGGTTTAAAATGCACTAATTAAATGGCCACATGAGATTCATCATGGTGGTAGGGCTCTTCAATTGCCAGCCCGATAAAAACAGCCGTTAACATGGTAAAGATATACGCCTGTAAAAATGCTACCAGCACTTCAATGAGGTAAATGAAAACTGTGAAACCCAGAGATACAGGCGAAGAACCCCAACCCACGGCGGGATGCAGGTTTGCAAAAATGAAAATCAAAGAAATCAGGCAGATGATAATAGTATGCCCCGCCACCATGTTAGCAAAAAGACGTATGATCAGGGCCATTGGTTTAATAAAAATCCCGAGGAATTCAACCGGTACAAGAATGACCTTTACAAACCCAGGCACACCAGGAGGATTAAAAATATGCCCCCAATAGTGGCTCCTGCTGCTAAAAAGGATGACGAGAAACGCAATCACCCCCAGAACTAGCGTAACGGCAATATTTCCGGTTACATTGGCAGAACCAGGAATGAGTCCCACGAGATTGTTTATCAGAATAAAAAAGAATACTGTTAACAGGTAAGGCATGAATTTATCCACCTTCACTCCAAGATTGGGTTTCCCTACTTCATCCCGGATAAAAGTTATCACAGGCTCAATAGCATTTTGCCATCCTGAAGGAGCTTTGTTTACACCGTCCCCATTCTGGTATTTTCTCCCAATGCCAATCATTAGAAAAGTCAGTACTGCAAGTGCCAGAAACATCTGTACGACTGCCCTGGTAAGTGAAATATCGTATACTTTGACAGCTGAATCAACCGGAACAATCTTATTTCCAACTAATTTATAGCCATCCACCTCTTTTTCGCCATGATGAAAGGCAGAAGACATGAAAACCGACCAACCTTTTTGCGGGGAATATAAAATAACGGGAAGTGGGATGGTCAGATGATGGGATTGTCCATCGGTTCCCTCATAGGAGAGAAAATGGAACTCATGGGCATCCAGGATATGGCCAAAAATGACTTCATTGGCATCAAAACCTTCCTTTTTCTCAACTGGTGGTTTTTCCTGTCCGTCATTCGCCTTAGATATATTAGAAAAAAGAATGATGCATACGCTAAAACCCGCTACCAATATAGATTTGAAGCTTTTGGAGACCATACCGCTCGTGAAATTTGCCGCAAAGATACGGGGGCGTGGTCAAAATATAAAATGAATCAGAGAATGAAAATATGCCGGGGAGAACCGCAAAAAACAGACTGTCCAAGTTGTCGATTTGCGAGCCTTTAGTCAACGAAAATTCGGGCAGTCCTGCTTTCAAATTGCATCTGGTGAAGTTTGAAATAAAATCCCTTCTTTTCCATCAATTCCTCGTGTGATCCCATTTCTTTTATCTCCCCCTTATCAAGAACCATTATGCTGTCTGCTTTTCTGATGGTCGATAACCGGTGGGCAATGACGATGGACGTGCGGCCTGCAATCAGTTTGTCAATTGCCTGCTGGATGAGGATCTCCGATTCTGTATCGACTGATGAGGTGGCTTCATCCAGGATCAAAATAGCAGGATCATATAACAATGCTCTGATGAAAGACAATAATTGACGTTGTCCAAGCGACAAACTACTTCCCCTTTCCATCACGTTGTAATGATAATTTCCCGGCAATTGCATGATAAAATCGTGCATGCCAATCAATTTCGCCGCTTCCTTTACCTTTTCTTCAGGTATCTGCTTATTGCGCAGGGTGATATTATCTAAAATTGACCCGGAGAAAAGAAATACATCCTGCAGTACCACTCCGATTCCCGCCCTGAGTGCTGCCAATTTATAATCTTCGATTTTCCTTTCATCTATCCTTATTTCTCCCTGCTGAATCTGGTATAATCGATTCAGCAGACTAATGATGGATGTCTTGCCGCTTCCGGTATGACCCACAATCGCCAGGGTTTTTCCAGGCTCGACAGTAAAAGAGATATTCTTCAGCACATAACGCTCATCAACATATGCAAAATAGACATGGGAAAATTCGATTTTACCTTTCATATTGTCTGGAGCATATGTTCCTTCTGTCCTGATCGTATCATCGTTATCCAGGACCCTGAATACTCTTTCGCTCGCTACCATACCCATCTGCAAGACGTTAAATTTATCTGCAATTACCCGCAATGGTCGAAACAGGAGGTTGAGAAAAAGAAAGAAAGACATGATCTTTCCGGCAATCATGGCTGCCTGGTTTGGCGGAAGATGCAGCGCCCGACCCGCAGCCCACCAGACAAGCAACCCTGTTGAAAAAGCCAAAACAATTTCCACCACGGGGAAAAAAACAGAGTACGCAAAAATGGCGTTGATATTCGCATTTCGGTGTTCGCGGTTTATTTTTTTGAATTTGTCGAATTCCTTGTCCTCTACGGCAAATCCCTGGACGATTTGCATGCCGGTAATGTGTTCCTGCACAAAAGCATTCAAAGCAGCAACGGCATTGCGCACACGAATAAATGATTTGTTGACACTCTCCTTAAAAAAATAAGTTGCCACAATCAGGAATGGGAACGGTGCCAGGCAAACGAGAGTCAATCTCCAATCCACTACAAACATGGTTATCAGAACCGAAACGATGGACAGCAAGTCGGCGATGATCGGAATCAATCCATCCGAAAAAATATCATTGATTGCTTCAATATCATTGATGGTACGGGTAGTCAATGTTCCAATGGGTGTTTTGTCAAATTGTCTCAAATTGTATCCCAATACATGTTTATAGACGGACACGCGAAGATCTTTTACCACAGTCTGGCCAAGCCAGGCAGTAATAAATGAAAAATAAAACCTGAACGCAGTTTCAATCAATAGCAGGGCGATCTGAAGAATGGTGATATAAACTACCATGTTGATCATGGTATTTTTTATTGCGTCCTGCCCCGCTACACCCTTCTGTACATAATTATTAACCGTTATCTGAATGAGCCAGGGTCTGAGTGGAGAAATGATGGCAAGAAGGATCCCCAGAGTAATGGAAATGTATATGCGCTTTTTGTATGGCGCGGCATACTGGAAAACTCTTCGCAACGTTCCAAAATCAAATATTTTCCTCTTTTTTACTTCATCCGGCATAGAAAAGCAAAGATAGTAAGGGCAACTATTATATAAAGGAAGAGTGAGAGGGATGGTTAATCCGAATGGCAAGCGGAGCCCCCCAATGCTCTGGATACAAATTTTTTATTCTTCCTGTCCCATGGCTCTTCTGTAAGCTTTGATAAATATTGCACCGAGGTTTTTATATGGAGGAATATAGTCGTCGAATCTTTCCTTGGCAACGGGATCTTTTTGAAACCTGTCACTCAGTTGTTTCCACATCGTAATCCAATCAATATTTTTTCCTTCCAGCAAGTTATCATCTATCGCTTTCAATATAGGTTCATTTACCGTTTTTGTGCCAACTTGCTTAGACGAAATAATATGTGCATCGTTACTGATCGTCAATACATCACTCAGGTTGTTATAGCCACCGCAAGAACCCAGCACCACAATTTTTGCTGAAGATTCGATTTGTTTTAAAGTATACCGCACGTGATAGCTATGGCCCCGATGGATATAGATCGTAGGCTTTAATTTATTATCATATAAATAATCATCTAAATGATGTTGCGCCTTATCATCGGGATCATCTTCTCCATACAAGGGCTTATTGGCAAAAATCAATATAGGCCTGCCTTTCACTGAATGGATCGTCACCCATTCCTTTGTCGGATTTTCAGTGATTTTCCATTCAGGCCTTCTTTGAAAAAGCGCCATGAAATCAGCAAATGAATGTTGACCATCCTTATCCTCATCACCATAAAAAAATACCTGTTGGACTACGCGGCCACTATCGTCAACAAGCGAATCATAGTTCACACTGTAAACAGGTGCAATACCAAGTTTTGAAGAAAGGTCGATCTTGTTGGTCGTGTCTGCTGATTCAAACAGTGTCTCCAGGAGATTATAGATAATAGTTCCTTTTTTGTCGTTGTTGATGATGTTCCTTTTGTAATTCCACTTCACTTCACTTAACACAAATTGCGCGAGATTGGTGTTTTTCTCAAAAATGCTGCTGTAGGAATCTGCCACATCAACAGCTTCTTCTTCGCTCGCTCTTTCCAGCCCAATGATAAAAGCTTTCATGATCGTGCTGGCATTATCCTGGTCCATGGTCGCCAGAAAATGATCCAGCTTGTTGTAGGCTGCTGCCATCTTGATAAACTTGCGGAAATAGTCGCCATGCAATCGCATGATCAGGCTATCACCTCTTGGTACAGCCATTCTCTGAAATATTCTGTCGTATACACCGAGGTAGCTTGATGTATAGATTTCGTCTTCACTCAATACAATCAGGTAATACAATTCTTCCGGCGTGAGGCTATTAAGAACCTTAAAGCGAACGGCCGCTGGTTTGTCATGAAGTCCATTTATTTCACGAACGAAGACCTCCTTCCCTTTTTTTTCCAGCATTTTTGTTAATGCATCCATTTCCACGGCGGTATCCCGAACCGGAGGTAACATTCTCTCTGCATAATCCATCCTGGTACTCACCAGCAATTTGTAATAATTCAGGTTATTATCTTTTACCTTGTTGATATCCGCGATGGTTATCTGACCTCGCATGATATTATCAAGAAAAGGAAGGTAAAGCTGGCCACTCTTGCTTGAGGCGATACGCCCAACTGTTCTGATAAGGGAATCCTTGCTGTTCCGGATCTTGTTGGCCAAAGCCGATCGGCCAGCAGCATAATCGTACAATTTCCTGATGTCCTTATGACCCGCTACAATAATTAAACTATCGGCAAAGGGTATGTCATGATTTGAACTTAAGATGGTGAAATTCTCTTCGGGATGTAATTCGCAGTATTTCTTTAATAAATCGACTCGGGAGTGTTTGACACCTACATTTTCGGATGGCAGCAGGAAACAGTCAACCAAAATGGTGCCTACGCCAAAGCTATTAGCCACGATGACTGGTTCGATACTCGCCCCTTTTCTGTCGAGTTGCATGGCTTCACTAAAAGCTTCAACCAGGGCAGGCGCCATGGAAGGGGGAAAATCGCGCCTCCTATAATTATTATTGTATCCCCGGAGCATTGATTCAAGCGATCGCAGGTATTTTATCTTGCCCTGACCGTTCAGCGTGGAATCCAACTCAATATTTTGCTGTAATTCGTCTACCTGGCGGATCATTGCATCTGCAATTTCCAGGTTAACATTCTCATCTTTGGACAAATGCAGGCTGTCATCCGGCTTTCCGTCAAGGGCCAAAAGTCGCTTCTGTTGCCTGTCAATATTGTCATGCCAAAGCATTCGCTCCTGCTGGACCTTGAAAGGATAGGTCGTAGGCTGTCCGAAAGAAGGGATATAACTGATGAATAAAGCGAGGTAAGGGAGCAGCAGTCCAGCGGTTCGTTTCATAAGATGAATTTCAGCGATAATTTCATGCAAAAATACTACCAAATTGAAACGTCTGAAATGGGTGTAACTGATTCATCCAATCACTGTTTTTTTTGTTAAGTTACATTGTGTTGGTAAAAATACCTCTTCCTTTATCTTTATATTAAAAAATTGTGAACTCGGCAGCCCAAAGTGTTGTAAGGCATTATTTCTTTTAGGTTTGCGTAAATTTTTTGTTAATGGAATCCAAAGGCAAGAAAATATTGATAGCCGACGATGAGCCGGATATCCTTGAGGTGATTCAGTATAACCTTGTAAAAGAAGGTTATGAGGTCGTCACTTCCAAGGACGGTGACGATGCCCTGACCAAGGCTAAGTCTACCAATCCTGACCTCATCATCCTCGATATTATGATGCCTAAGAAAACCGGTGTCGAAGTATGCGAGATACTCAGAGCCCAACCCACCTTTAAAGACACGTTGATACTCTTTCTCACCGCCCTAAATGATGAAAACTTTCATATTAAGGGGCTTGAGACGGGCGCAGATGACTATGTCAATAAACCAGTGAGCCCTAAAGTATTGATAAGCAGGGTAAATGCACTATTCCGCCGTCTTCATAAGGAACCCGCCGAGAAAGTCCTCAAAATTGAAAATCTGACCATTGACCCGGATAAATTCGAAGTGGACGTGGACGGAAAAGATGTGACCCTGGCTAAAAAGGAATTTGAACTATTATACCTCCTGGCCTCAAAACCTGGAAGGGTATTTCTCCGTAATGAGATTCTAAACCAGGTTTGGGGCAATGACGTTATTGTAGGCGACAGAACTATTGATGTTCATATCCGCAAAATCCGGCAAAAGCTTGGGTTGGATTGCATAAGAACTGTAAAAGGTGTGGGTTATAAGTTTGATCTTTGATCGCTAGACAGGTTTCGATTTAATCTGCCTTTGTGGAACAACCATGTTTTCAACCAAAAATTTATCCCCGAGACAATTATCCGCATTTACCGCATTCATCCTCGCGGTACCGGTCGCTGCCGGTATCTTCCTTCTGACATCAAGCTGGCAAATTGGAATTGGCGCCTTCATCGTGGTGATGGCAGGAAGTTATGGACTCATTCAGTTTACACTCGAAAAATTCATCTATCGCAAGATCAAGCTCATCTATAAATTGATCCATCAAACGAAGGCCACCAAAAAAGAAGAAGTCTATTTTAAATATATCCTCCCGAAAAAAAGCATAGATGAGGTGAGAGAAGATGTTCAGCGATGGGGCGAAAAGCAAAATGAAGAAATAGAAAATTTGAGAAGAAATGAGGCCTACCGGAAGGAATTTTTACAAAATCTCGCACATGAATTCAAGACGCCCATTTTCGCCATACAGGGTTATGTGGACACTTTGTTGAACGGCGCCATGGATGATCTTGCAGTCAGGAAAAAATTCCTGGAAAACACCGGAAAAAACGTCGATCGCCTGGTAAATCTCGTCAATGATCTGGATGAAATCTCAAAATTAGAGCGTGGAGAACAACTTCTTTACAAGCAAAATTTTGTCATTCAGGACCTGATCCGGGAAGTGTTTGAATCGCTTTCAATTTATACGCAGGACAAAGGAATCAAAACTATAATTAAGAAGGGGTGCGAATCGCCTATTCATGTTTTCGCCGATAAGGAAAAAATAAGGATGGTTCTTATAAACTTAGTGGAGAACGCAGGAAAATACGGAAAAGCACATGGCAGTATAGTAGCTAGCGTATACAAGACAGATGAAAAACATGTCTTGGTTGAGATAAGTGATGATGGGATTGGGATTGAAGAAGAACACTTGCTCAGAATCTTTGAACGATTTTATAGAACCGATGCTGCCAGAAGCCGGGACAGGGGCGGTAGCGGATTGGGTCTGGCGATTTGCAAGCATATCATTGAAGCACATGGGCAATCAATTCATGTGCGTAGCACGCCTGAGGTAGGTACTACCGTAGGATTTACATTAGACTCAAAGCGTGAATAATCTTTCATTTGCCAGGAGACACTAAGAATAAAGTTTGTCCTTCAGCGGTGCTCGTTACCAGGAACAGCATCCAACACTCCATCGGCAGGCAATCCACCCAGGTAATCACGCATCCGGTAAATCACAAAATTCCTAACGGGAACGCCAGAACGATGCTGAACAATAATCACACTATCTTCAACCTGCCTGAAAAGATTTCTCAGTTCTTCCCTGGGCGGACCATAATAATTTGAAGGATAAATAAAATAAGCATCACTGCCTGTTGCTATGAGCGGTCTTTCCTTATTTAACCAAGCGTAATTATGAATGTCCACCAATTTTCCAGCCGCAAAAAGTCGCATATGCAAGGGAGTAGCCAGGTAATAATCTAGGTGCGCTGCAGGAAACCAATAATCGGACAATATGAAAGCCCCTTCTTTCATTTTACCTTTTGCAACATCATCACGATAAAGAGAATCAAACTGAATGGCAAATTTATCCCAGCCACTCATGTCAAGCGTAATATCATTTTTGCCTAATACCCTTTCTTCTTTGCTTCCCAATGGCACGGGAAGCCATTTAATGCCGGGAAGAGCTACGACCACAACAAACACAAATAATCCAAGTGCAGCTATAATGCTTTTTGGAGTTTTTTCCGCAAAACTGTTTTTTGCGGAAAGCCACGCAGCGGCCAGTAGCATAATCGTGATATAAGCAGGACCCGACCAATGCGGAAGCGTTTCATTAAAAAGGGACATGCCCAACAACACAAGAATCAGCGGAAATGCCAATAATAAATAAAGGCGGGTGAAGTCGCCGCGAAGTGAAAGCCCTTTTCTTGCAATCGATACCAGGGCTACAACATACATCACCATGTTGATCGGATTGTTGTAAAAAAGAGAGCCAAAGATTTGTTGAAGCAGACTATCCGTGTCTAATTTTTTTCCAAAGAACCCCACACGACTTCCATGATAAGAATAAGTAATGAAATGATTTTGAATATTCCACCAGAGGATGGGAGAAATAATTATCAGCGTGAGCAATACTGAAATGTATAGATAAGGAGACCCTAGCAAATTGCGCCTGTAAAGCAAAATATAAAGTCCAAATCCAAACCAAAGAAATACGCCATGGACCTTGCTCATAATACAAAGACCAATAAAAATTCCAAGGAGTAACAGGTCCCGGCCTGAAACAATATTTTTGTCAGATTCCACAATCTTCGTCATCGTATAGACGCTGAGCACCCAAAACAAAAGTTGAGGCGAGTCGGGAAGAATAAATGTTCCGGCTATGATGCTGCAATAAAAAGAAGATGTATAAAGCAGCGCAGCATACCATCCCGTTCTTTCGTCTTTTATTTTAGTTCCGATCAAATATATGATCCAGGTGTTCAGCGCAGCACAAAGAATGGATCCGAGACGGACAGAAAATTCGCTCTGAAAAAGCAGGTTAATGGTGGAAAGGCGGATAAGGAGGGCAACCATCGGGGGATGATCAAAGTAATTCCATGCCAGGTGTTGCGCATAGGTCCAATAATATACTTCATCGTTGCCAAATTCCAGGAACGCCGCGATGATCATGCGCAACAGAGTGGAAAATAAAATGAGGAGGAATAACTTCTTTCTAAAATTCATACATGTTCAATAGGAAGAATTATAATCGTTTAGCCATGATCAAGAAAGGATCAAAATTAAGGGTTGGGTTTGAATGTGCTCGATTCAAAGACGCAACGAGACGCGGCCTTCTGGTAAATGCGCTGGGGCGGGCGCGTGACTCTTTGCGCCTTTGGGTCTTTACGTGAAACAAAACTTATTGAATCGTTGCTGTCTTTGTATCCGTAATTTTTTTAGAGAGGCGGTGTTTGATGCGGTTATAATAAATGAAGTAGACCGCTAGTGCTGTAAAGACGCCTATGCAAGCGCCAGTCCAAACATCTAACGGGAAATGTTGAGAAAGATAGATCCTCGAATATCCCACAGATATGGCCAGTAGCAAATAGAGCAGGCTAATCCATTTATTCCTGGTAAAGAAAGAAAGCAAAGTTGCCAAGGCAAAAATGGTTGCCGTGTGACCAGATGGAAAACTACTTGTTCCCGACAACGTAATTCCATCAAGCAGGTAAATATGCTGATTGGCAAAAAACTCCCTGGGTCTGGGGCTGTACACCGTATTCTTAAGGATCTGCACTATCAAACCCGAAATAAGGAACGCTGCCAGAATTTGCCACGCATAATCAAATCGCCTGGTAGCCAGAAGAAAAAGTACAATAAGGATAGTGAAAATTCCATCCCCGAGGTTAGTGTAGGCGATAAAGAAAGAGTCTAATGGCTTAGTATGAAAAGAATTTATATATAAAAATCCCTGGCCCTTAGACGTAACAAGAAGGAAAATCAGACCGGATAAGAGCAACAAACCCACACCTGACAAGTATAACCAATTCAGCGAGAAGGTTTTTCTGATATCTTTCATATTGCGCGCAGCAAATATTTGGCGCAAAGAAAAACAAAATTCCTGTCTTATTGATGTTAAAGTAGTGGGACTAACCAAACTATAACCGTTTCACTTAAAGGTAGCAGCGCGCTGCTTCGCGTATTCTTTGCGCCTCCTTGGTCTGCCGCGGCGGATGAAAAAAATTAAATTGCTCCGATTAATTCCTCTGCAAGGCCAAACGAAAGCGTCATGCCAGCACCACCAACTGCATTTATGATATACACTCCGGGTTCGGGAGAGAAAAACAAATTGGTTTCGCCGTCAGTTAATTTTGGATAAATCCCACTCCATGTTTCTGCCACTGTCCAATCTTTGAATCTCGCGAAGCGTTTCAGATATGAAAGAATCAGCTCGTTGATGAATTTTTTATCGAATGGATCATGCGTCATTCCATATTCATGTGAATCCCCCACTGTCAATTCGCCCCTTCCGTTCTGGGAAACCATTACATGTATTCCCCATTCAATGTAATCGCTCATTTCTTCTTCAAATCTTTTGCGCAGAGTCGATAAAGACGGAGCTACTTTGAAACTGTTATAGTGAATAAGGGATAAACCCCCACACAATGCGGGTCCTATCCGCCAATTTTCGGGTTGCGTTGCCAGCCTCATCATTTGCAACTTGCACTTGGTGAGAGGATACTCATTGAAAAATTCCGGGTACAAAGTTTCAAAATCTGCGCCATTGCAAACGAACACGAGATCGGCTTCAAATTCTTCGTCATTTCCTATGTATACCGTCTGATTCGAAATATAGGACACACATTTGCCCCAATGAAATTGTATTTTCCATTTTTCCGAAAAATAGGAAGGCAGGCAGGCTATAGCTTCCCTGGGATCAACTATCATTTCTTCTTCGCTGAAAAGCCCGCCATACAAATTATCCATGCAAGCAGCCTCCGACTTCTCAGCAACACCACGTTTATCAAGCAGCTGAACCTTTCTGCCCTGGCCGGAAAATTCTTCAAATAATTCCTGCATAATGTGCCATTCATCCTGGTGATACGCCAAATGGAGACTACCCACCGCGTCAAACCAGATATTACTTTCTTCCGCTATTTCCTGCCAGACGCAGCGCGACCGGATTGCTCTTTCATAAAGGCCTCCGCCAGGCTGGCCAATGGGCCATATCATTCCAAAATTCCGAATCGATGCGCCCACCGCTTTATGTGTCCGATCGAAAACCTGAACCGAAAATCCTTTTCTCGCAAGCGCGCGGGCAGTTGCCAGCCCAACGATGCCTGCTCCAATTACTATGGCAGTTCTTTTGTCCATGCCTCATTACTCCTTTTGTATTTCCCTGAAAAATAGATGAGAGATATTATAGCGCCGATTATTCCTGCAATTGAAAGTATCATTACCCCATAAGAATAGAACGTAGTCCACTTCAATCTTATATGCAAAATTTCCTTGGTAATTAGTACAGCCACACTGGCCAGGTACCCAAACGAATCAGCGACATAGATGAGAAATCCGACATTGCCGGGAAATTTAAATGTGGCTATCAACCTTTCGAAGAAGATGCAATTGAAAGGTATGTAAGTCATATACAATCCCAATCCGACCAATGTCATCCACCAGAACGGATTGAGCATCTGATTTACAAATAATAGGGTACTGATTCCCGTTATGACGAAGCCAAGCATGATAAAGTAATGAGAATACCTGAGCGCTCTGAAATTATTTTTGACAAGGATCATGCTTCCGACAAGGGCAAGTATGATTATGGTAATGGGCGTTTCTGTTTTAGTGAATATGGAAGGCTGATTTACATAACCCATTTCCTTCCACATGTCCGCGATGAAATTGTCACGAATGTCCCGAAATAAAGTGGAAAAAACATAAATGCTTATAGAAGCTACGATACCCGTAAAGAAAACCGCGATGAATCTTTTTCTCATTTCTCTCGGCATCGGCACCCTGTTGCTGCGCACGTCGACATCTTCTTCTGATGGCGGAGGTATTTTTTCGAGCAGAAAAACAAACAATACCAATGGAAGGGAAAAAGCCAACCCGGTTACAAAAGGAACCCAGATCTCAGGTAAATTGTAATGAATCCTGAGTGATTCTGCAACGGTTTTTACAAATCCTGAGGAAAAAATAAAGCTGACGGATAATGCTGCACCAATGAAGTCCGTGGCCCTTCTTCCCTCAACAAATGAAAATACGATCCCCCAAATCATACCCAGGGGAAATCCGTTGAAAAACATCAATATAATATTGTAGGGGGCCGGGATCAGGGCCAGAAGAAGCAGCGACAGCCAGGATATACCGCTTAATAAAAGTATGATCCTCCCGCGGCCGATTTTCTTTAGTTCGGCAATAAAGCGAATGCCATAAAACTTGGAGCTGGCATATCCGATTACCTGTGATACTACCAGCCATGTCTTATATCCAATACCCAGGAATTGCATGCCTTCAAATGTGCAAACCGTAAATCCTTTCCTGAATCCATATACGGTAGCATAGGTAAGAAAAGTAACAATGGATGCATATAATGCAACCAGCATCTGGCTTCTGGATTGCGTCCTGGTGATGGCTTTAGTCAATTGGATAAATTGATAATGACAACTTCGTATGAAGAGCTTTCCAAGTAATTAATTTAACGATTTTCCATATCAGTTTTATGTGTGTGCAACCAGATGTTGAAAAATCATTTGTCTGTACTTATCCAGGTCAGGCAAAGGTTTGTGTACAATTTTTGCCTGTTCATCCCATTTTCTCATCTGAATGATCAGATCAAATAGTGGATATGTTTCAAATGCTTCTGCTTCTTCCTTTGTCATGGGTCCGCCCTGGTAATCAAGGGTCTTCTTGCTGGCATCTGAGAGCTGATTATAATACTCCGGATTTTTGCATGTCAGGTATCTTTTAGCTTCGACATGCGACTCAACTAATCTGACAATTTTTTTTGAGAACCCTTTATCCAGCAAAAAAGAAGCGCCGATTTCTTCATGATCTTTGATGCCAAATCCATCCATTTCATTGTCGCCGTGTCCCGCTTCACAAATATGTCCAATGTCATGAAGGAATGCAGCCAAAATCACATCGTTATCAAATCCTTGTTCTTCCGCCAGCTCTGCCGCTTGTACCATGTGTTCCAATTGTGTTACTTTTTCTCCGGCATATTCTTCGCCTCCATGGTCTTCATAAAATGCCATGATCTCGTCTGTAATTTGCTTCGCCTGTTTCTCTTCCATCGGTTGTAAGTTTAACAGCGTAGGAATTAGTAGTGACTGTGACGCTCAGTATAAAATATTTCCATTAATGAATGATCGATGCGATAGGTGAAGCAGTCTCGTGATCGGGTATAAAATTAAACCCAAGCAAAGCTGCAATAGTGGGTCCGATTTGCTTTTGATAAATCGGTGTCTGCGTTTTCACAATCCCGGTCGCTTTCGTATCTGGTCCCATTACCGCAATCCATATGTGTCCTGCATCTTCTACTTTTTGTCCGTGATCTCTCCACTGCTCTTTGATCTTATCACCTCTGCCATGATCACAGGTAACAATCAGGGTCGTTTTATTTTTGTATTCTGGCATTGACTGGATAGTTGACCATAAGTCGGCAATCATTGCATCTTCCGCATGTGCACTTTCCAGGTATTGATCATAGAGTCCCTCATGGGCAAAGTCATCAGTTTCATCGAAGGCAATATAAAGTACGCGGGGCTTGTAGGCTTTCAGGTATTCTCGTCCTGCAATATAAGTCAATATATCAGGCCTAAGACCAAGAGGTTTGGCAGAAAGCAGCTGCATATCGTTGATTAATTTCAATTGCGGATTATCGAACCTGAGTGTATCAACATCTGCATTCACGTAAATCCCGCTTCGCCACTTGTTGAGGATATAAGGGAACACGTCCCAGGTCGTAAATGCGGCTATCTTGCCCTGAAAACCTTTCTGGTGATTGATGAATTCAAGTACATTGGTGTTTTTGTTGAGTATCTTGTCGTTGGAATTAACGGCCGTATCGGGATACCCGGTAAATATTTCATTGTATCCTGGATAAGAGAATTTATAGGGATTGGCATTATTCACTTCACTTGCCTGGTTGCGATCGCCATATAATTGCCCCTGCCTAAAGACAGTGCTCCAGAAAAAAGGAAATAGTTTCATTCTGCGTCCGCTTAAATCTGCGTCCCAGTATTTTTTGGCAACCTGTTCCGAATCCCTGGTAAATCTTTTATCACTCATCAATTGGAAATCTACTCCTCCAAAAACTTCCTGCCAGCGCATGCCGTCGAGCGTGACAATAACAATGTTTTCCGTTTTTTGCTGAGCCGAGCCGCGCCATGCGATTGCCAGCAGGATAAGAATCCTCAATATTTTATTCATAAAAAATTTGAAATATTTTAAAAAGGCGAAACCTCGACAAGTTTCGCCTTAACTCAAAAAACTGCAATCGAAAAGATCGGTTTTTAAAATATTATTTCAAGAGCCACATGGTCTGATTCAAATCATCTGCAGTAAATGATTGGTTCGAAATGGCTGCCGACCAATTGGTTTTGTTTTGTACCTGCTCAGAAACCGGATATGCCCATCTTACTGGCACGATGCCATTGTTCCCCACGCCGCTGCCTCCCTCGAACTGAGGGACGCCAGTGCGTCTTGCATTATAGTATGCTTCGTAGCCTGAATTTTGAAAACAAACAATATATTTCTGCATAACTATTTGTTCAATTGCAGTAGCCGGAGTAGAGGATAATTTTACTGCAGGCTGAGCATAGTAAGTATTAAAATCAAATGCGACTGGATAAGGTTGAACCTGAGTAACTGAATTTTTATCCGGGGGTAGGAAATAAGCTGTAAAGCCGGGCTTGGTCACGTCAATACCATAAAAGCCCATTGATTCTATGATTCCGTTTGTATAAAATGTCTCAGCATTACCGGTAACCCATCCGCGGGTTATAGCTTCTGCTATATTGAATAACATTTCTTTGTATCCAACTAACACATTGGGCTCTCCTGTATAATTGCTGAAGTAGCGGTTGCGGTTAATAAATGAATAAAGTCCTGCCGAAGCATTTCCATACATGGTCGCTAAAGGTTCACCCGTACTGGCACCAACAAAATATTTGAATTGGGCAGGATTGGGATCATTTCCTGCAAGTGCCCATGCTGGTTCGCTGGTTACAAACACCCTCGGATCGTTGATTGTAGTAAGTGCACTAACATAAGTTTTGGCCATATTCAAGCGCTGCGCGATGGAACCAAAATTGGTAGGATTGATGGGATATAAACTATAAGAATTGGTTCCACCCGGATTATACCTGAATTCGAAGTCATCATCCTGAGTGGTGAAGATCGGATACACGCTGGAGTTATTAATAATCTTAGCGAACTCGGCTCCGACATTTAAATCAGGATCCGAAGCCTTTGCGCTTAAGCTGATCAGCACTCTTAATTTGAATGAGTTCACAAGTTTCTGCCACTTGGTTATATCGCCATTGTAGTAGATGTCCTGAGAAGAAGAAAGCGTATTGTCACTGCTTGCAATCAACTTTGCGAAATCACTGTTCGCACTATCCAGGACATTGAGTACATATTGAAAAACCTGCTTTTGCGGCGTATAATTCGGGGTAAAAATCTTGGCTCCCTGCAAGGCTTCCACCTGTGGTATATCTCCCATCAGAGAAGTCAGATTGTAAAAATAATATGCCGTAACAAACCTTCCTATTGCTTCGTAAGGATTGACGGATTGGTACAAACGTGTAGCTTCGGAATCCATTTTAGCTACATTCTTCAACACGAGATATGAGTCAAAGATGCCATCAGTCCAGGAATAAATATTATTATCATAATAATCGTAGTTGCTACAATGATACTGATTCCATCTATGGACATCATCCCAGGAATTCACTGAATGATCATTGGTGGCGCCAAGGGCTCCTATTGGGCCTGTGCCTGACATGTCTGTAAGTATTGTGCCAAGAATAAGACTCGGTGGAACACTGGATGGATTGTTTGGATTTGATTGTAATTCCTGAATTTTCTTATTGCATCCCGCAAGAATCAATGTTCCAAAAATGAGATAGAAAATATATTTTATCTGTTTCATAACGCTTTCTTATAGTTTAGAATGTCAGATTAAGGTTGAATCCAAAACTCCTTGTCGTAGGTGTTTGTAACCCGGATGTGAATCGTGCCTGGCCGTAAACTCCTGCACTGTTTGTTGAATAGACGCCCTGGCTGTATTGATCAACATCGAGATCTTTATACTTGCTGGGGAAGAAGTATAACAGGTTCCGACCCACTAACGATACGCTTGCAGCGTGAATAAAAGACTGCTTGCCTAATATACTTTGTGGGAAATTGTATGTAATCGCTACTTCTCTTAGTTTGGTATAAGTTTTCTTGATTACGTCCAAATCGGGAATCGACGCCATGCGAGTGACGAAAGGTTGAACCTGGCTCTTGGTGGTGTTCTTCGATTCAGTCAGATTTTTGATATTGGTAATTTGTCCGTTAATTGGATCAAGTTGAATGGGTGCCCCGGTCAGGTTGACTCCGTCCCCCGTATAAGCTGCTACGTTGGCTTCATCGGAAGGCCTGGCTGCGCCAAAAGCACCTTCAGCACTTTCACTATGGCGTCCGCCCTGCAGCGTTTTCTTTCTTACATAGTCTTCAATTACACCACCGACCATTCCATCAAATTGAAACCTCAAAGAAAATGTCTTGTAAGAAATTGTGTTAATAAGGCCCCATGTCCAATCAGGATCTGTATGGCCATAGACTTTTTTGGCAGAAGAGCCGAGGTCAGAGATTCGTGTATACAAACCTGAAGCTGGATCTATCACCATCTTGCCATCGGGCGTTCTGACAAATGCATCTGAATAAACCAAGCCTACCCTGGTACCATTGTGTTCATAATTGTCCGGCGCAGACTTGAAATCTACCCATTTCCTAATAAAGGTTGAAAAGTTCGCCAGCAGGGACCAATTAAGTCCATTAGGATTTACAATAGGTTTCGCATTCAGCACCACTTCCCACCCATCATTCGTATATGTGTCACCGTTGGTAAGGTAAGAGCTATAACCCGTTGCACTGGAAATGTTCTGGTTGATGATACCTGTATTTTTATAATGATAACGGGTGACATCAAGCCCCAACCTGTTATTTAAAAAGCGCATGTCAATGCCAAACTCAGTGGCCTTGCGATCGGCTGTTTGAACATTCGGACTAACCGTCACATCAGTGAACCGCGCGCTATTCTGATTCGAATAAGTGGGTTGCAAGGTGTATTGCTGAGAGAATTGATAGCTGGGACCATCATAGGGTGAAGCCCAGAAATATCCGTAACCTGCTGCCGGCGTACCACTGATATTTGGAGTGAAGAAGGGGCTGGTTCCGCCACTCTTACTTTCCGCATAAGATGCGCGCAATTTTAAAAATGTTATGGCATTAGGCAGATTGACATAATCCGATACAACTGTAGCCAGGTTGAAAGAAGGATAGAAATAGCTATTGGAGTTTTCAGGTAAACTGGAGGATTTATCCACTCTTCCGGTAATGCTGGCGGTAACAAATGATTTGTATCCGAGATCAACTGAATAATAGGCACTGAGCACTTTCAATCCAGAGTTGAAACTGCTTCCCGCCAATGGATTCAATGTGTTTGAAAATGAATATACTCCCGGAACATTTAAATAGTTAGTGGATTGAAAATTTGAATTAAAGGTCAAGCCACGGTAATTAGCACCACCCAGCGCTTGAAGATCAAGGAATCCAAAAAGTGCAGGCTTGCGATACCTTACCTGGAAATCTGTGTTGGTTTGAAACAAGGCTCTCCTGTCTTCACGATAGTCCCCCTGGCGCAACTCCCTTCCATATACACCCGCAGAATAAGGGAATTTTTCATTATTGAACATGTCATACGCTGTCATGCTTGGCCTTAACTGAAAATCAAGATTATCATTCAATTTATAGTTAAGCGAAACATAGCCATATTCGTTATTCTGATAATGTCCTCTCAGCCATTCGTGGGACATGAAATAGGGGTTATTGTACCGGTAGTATTCAGCATATTTTTGCTGGAGACCTGTTTTACCCGACTGCCAATAATCTCTCATATCGTTCATCGCCCAATCGGCACCACCCCAGATGATGATGTTATAAATGATGCTGTTTGGACCGTAAACGACATCGGGCACATTTGGAGTAGATTGGCGGCTATAATTAAAATACGCGGTAACGCTAAATTTCTTGCTGAATCTTTGAACAACACTCGCAGTAAAATTGGCATTATTCAATTGTGTGTTAGGAATGATACCTTTCTGGTAAGTGTTACCAAAGGAAATCCTGACATCAGTTTTTTCTGTCGAAGAACTCAAGGCAATGCTGTTGGTAGAAATCAGTCCGGTCTGGATAAATTTTCTCAAATTATCTTTACCTCTTGCCACCCATGGCGTCGGTTGTACGTGACCGGTATAAGTGCTGCCGTCTGCAAATGTGGTGGTAAAATTTTGATTGGGATCGTACAATCCGTCATATTGAGGAAGCAACTGACCCCTGAACTGCGGGCCCCACACATCGTAGTCATAGTCATTCACACCAACGCCAATTGCGCCGGTTCCAAAATAGGAAGCGGGACTGGAACCACCGCCGCCAAAAGCATATTTTCCGTTGTCCCCAGGACCATACGTATCCTGGTATTTTGGCAATGCAATGAATCCTTTGTTGAACTGCGTTGATGAATTGAATTCGACAACAATGCCTTTTTTGTTAGCTCCTTTTTTTGTAGAGATGATAATGGCGCCGTTTTTCCCCTGGAATCCATATAACGCAGCAGCCATGGGCCCTTTTAGAATTGTGTAAGTCTCAATATCATCCGGATTAATATTATATGTGTCAGAACTAATAGGTATTCCGTCCACAACAAACATGGGTCGGTCTCCAGGGCTGTTTTCGCCGCGAATGATAACGTCCGGTGAATGACCAATTTCCGAGTTGATATTCACTGCAAGGCCTGCCACATTTCCCTTCAGCGAGTTTACAGGATTTGGTTCCCTGGCCTTTGTTAGCGTAGATGCATCGATGGTTTGAACTGAATAACCCAGCCTTTTTGCTTCTTTTTTGATACCCGTGGCGGTGACCACCACTTCATTTAAATTCTTACTATTTGTAGCAACGGTGATCAGCAAATTATTATCCGCCCTTACCGGTACTTCCTGCTTAATTACGCCGACGCCGGAAACAACCAGGACATCTCCCTGTTTGGCTTTTATTGAAAAAGTACCATCCAAACTGCTTGCGGTACCAACTTTCGATCCTTTGACCAGAACAGTGGCTCCCGGGATAGGCGTTTGGTCAGCACCCATGACGCGACCTGAAATTAAATTTTGTGCGAAAGAAAGGAATGGTGTGGTTAGCAATAGCAGGATCAAAAGACAGGCCTGCAAATTTCCTCTTCTCATAAGAATTAATTTGGTTATGATTGTTTATGCAGAAAAACAGGCCGAAAGTAGATTTGCTATAT
>PSRA01000248.1 GCA_003175695.1 Bacteroidota bacterium
TCCAGTGCTTCTAATCTGAATTTGCAGATTACTGATCCACTCAGGGCAGCCTTTTGATAGTAAATATTCATCGATTGCCTGAATGACTTTGAATACTTCCTCGTAGGTCCCTTCTACAACTGTTGAAAAGGGTCCTACCTCATAAGAAATACCGGACCTTTGAATAATTGAAATGGCTTCATCGACCCATTCGTAAGGATGTCTATCCTGCACTATGGGAATAATTTGGATTGAAGCATTGACTGTATAGGAATGCATACTAAAAAGATTATCAATCTGCGGATCAATTAATCAGCCGTGGAATTTTTTGTTCCAACAACATGAGATCTGCCAGAACAATCGCAGTTACTGCCTCAAGAATAACCGGCACACGTAGCGCAATGCAAAGATCGTGTCTACCTTTGACAGAAAAGGATTCAATCTTTCCATTTTCCCAATTCAAGGTTTCCTGTTCTTTTGGCGTAGAAGATGTGGGTTTGATAGCAATGCGAAAAACCAACTCATTTCCATTGGTAATTCCGCCTACCACACCGCCCGCGTGATTAGTCCTGGTTCTTCCTTCTAAATTGACTATGGCATCATTGTGTTCACTGCCAAACATTCGGGCGGCGGCGAATCCCGTTCCAAATTCAATTCCCCGGACGGCGGGGATTGCAAATACGATATGTGATAATATTGATTCTACGCTGTCAAAAAATGGTTCGCCCAGGCCAATGGGTAATCCCGTCACCGTGCACTCAATAATTCCGCCCACTGAATCTTTTGCTTCAATTGCCCGATCCAATCCTTTTTCGATATCTCTTTGCCCTCCTATTTCTGTTATCGTGCTCGTGATTTTGTGATCGGCTGAATTTTTATTTCCGTTCAGCGCACGATCCAGCAATTTCTTGGCAACGACTCCGGCAGCCACCAGTGCGACAGTCAATCTTCCACTGAAATGCCCTCCGCCGCGGTAATCCTCATAGCCGCCGAATTTTTTATGCCCAACAAAATCCGCATGACCGGGTCTGGGTACAGCACGGATCTTATCATAGTCCTCGCTGCGCGTATTTTTATTTTCAAACAGAATGCAAATTGGCGCGCCCGTCGATCTCCCCTTGAATACGCCGGTCTTCAGGAAAGGATAATCTTCCTCTTTCCTGGGTGTGGTTCCTTTTTGTATCCCGCCTTTTCTTCTCTCCAGGTCTGGCAGGAAATCTTCTGGTGATATTTGAAGGCCCGCTGGACAGCCGTCTATATTTACTCCTACCACCTCGCCATGCGACTCGCCAAAAATGTGAATGCGAAAAATGCGACCCAGTGAATTCATTTTATTTTGTATCGTGAATGAAAGAATCGATTTCTGTTTTGACGCCTAATTTAATCAGGTCGCTATAAAAACCTGGATAAGATTTGTTCACCGCCTGGGCTTCGTGAATCGTAACCTGCCCTTTGGCACCAATCGCTGCGACAGCGCAGGCCATGGCTATGCGATGATCATGTCTGGAATGAACCGTGCTCCCTCTCAACCCCTTGCCTCCGTGAACACGCATAACATCACCTTCCACTTCTATCTGCAAGCCCAATTTGCCAAATTCTTCCTTCAAAGTCTGAGCACGATTGCTTTCTTTATGGGTTAATCTATTCGCTCCCGAGATGGTTGAATCTCCCTGACAATAAGCAGCAAGCGCAACCAAAGGAGGGAACAAGTCAGGACAATCAGTTGCGTCAAACGTAAAGGCCCTCAGGCTACCCGGGCCTATAATTATTTGCTCGTTGTCTATTTTCAAATAAGCTCCACAATCTTCCAGCGCTTTTAATATTGCCTTGTCTGCCTGTGTGGAACGAACATCTAATCCTTTGACAGTTATCTTTCCGCCAATGGCCCCAGCCACGAGCAGGAAAGCTCCTCCGCTCCAGTCTCCTTCCACTGTATATGTCCGGCTATGTTGCTCAGCCTTCTTACCAGACTGTTTTCCTTCAAAGTAAAATTTTTCGTAATGATCATTTCGCGGTGTAGGCAGCCCAAATTCGCGCATGACTCTCAACGTTAGATCGATATAAGGCCGGCTTTTTAGGTTTCTTACATTCACTGTAATGTCCTTCGCACCAGATGCCGCAAATGCCATCAAAAGACCTGTCAGGAACTGAGAACTCAATGAACCATCGATGGTAATATTGGCAGGTTTTAACGGGCCTTTTAGCCGTAGAGGCAATTTGCCATGATTAGAATTCAAATCAATTCCAAGCAAAGGGAATACTTCATCAAAAAAGTCCATTGGACGATTCAGAAGGCTTCCATCCCCCACAATACTCATGCTCTTCTTACTAAGTGCAACAATCGGAGCAAACATGCGAATGCCCAATCCACTTTCTCCGCAATTCACCCGGTCGCTGATGGGATCGACCCCATGACTAAATACTCTCAATGAACCATCTGTGTTCTCTTCTATTTGTGCTCCTAAATCACGGATAACACCCAGCGCCGCTCTGTCATCATTAGAGTGCCCGGGATTGACAATTATTGTCTCTCCCTTCGCGAGTAGTGACGCTGCACATGCACGCTGCATCGAGCTTTTAGATGCGGGTGCGAGGATATGACCCTGCACTGTTCCAGGTTGAATAATTACCTGCATATACTTTTCTTCCTCTTCTTTTTAATTGACTTCCTTTAGGACAGATTGCAATTTCTTTTCTAATTCGTCTATCGGTATAGACTCCACGACAGCATTTCCCAATTTTTTTACGAGGATGTAGTGAATAGCCTGATTGGCCCTCTTCTTGTCTAATTTTAGCAACTTGAACACCTTATTTGCATCGATCGACAATTCTGTGGGCAAACCATATTTTTTCAGGAGTGCTGCTACTCTTTCTGTCTCGCCAAAACCGACCATAGATTCAGAAAGGTGGCATGCAGCCACCATACCAATTGAAATGGCGTGGCCATGCGGCAATCCATAGATATTTTCAATAGCATGGCCGAGGGTATGACCAAAATTGAGAAGGCGGCGATCACCATGTTCCCATTCATCTTTCTTGACAATGGATGATTTGATATTCGCGTTTCGAGCGATCAGATCATTCAAAGCCGTTTTATTCCTCCGATACGTTGATAGCTTGTTTTTTTCCAATTCTCTGAACATAGCTGCGTCGCGAATGGCGGCATGCTTGATTATTTCAGCAAATCCGTTGATCCATTCTGTTTCAGGTAAAGAACTCAGCAGGGAAACATCATACAAAAGAAATTCAGGTTGCCGAATAATTCCCAATAAATTCTTATAGGGCCCAACATCAACGCCATTCTTGCCACCTATTGCGGCATCTACCATGGCGAGCAAAGAACTGGGAACGAAGCCGAATGGAATTCCCCGCATATAGATCGATCCTACATAGCCGGTAATATCTGTCACCACGCCCCCTCCTACTCCCACTAAAAAAGTTTTCCTGTCTGCCTGCAGGTGAATCAGTCGCTCAACGACCTCATTTACTGTTGCCTGTGTTTTGAATTTTTCACCTGGTTTAATGACGATGGTACTCCATCCCAGGAATTTCTTCTTTTGCTTATTGAAGACATTTTCATCCGTAATGATTACTGCCCTCTTCCTGTCGACAATCTCATCAAGTCCACTTATATCCCCGTTGAAATAGTTGGCAACTTTTTTAGATGAAAAATGATATATCTTTTTTTGCATGTCGATTCCGGGAATTGGGTACTTGCAAATTTTCCTGGCAGGATTTGCGCACGCCTCTGCGAATGAATTTCTATTTCGTATCCATAGCAGTCGCCGAATTCATTTAGGAATTCATGACTTTATTCTGATGATTGATGCTTTCCATGTGCACAGCATCAAAATATTTCGTGATAAATTCCTTACTCAATCCCAACTGATCTCCCTTCTTAAAAGCTCTATCGAGAATCGAATTCCAGCGATTGGTCTGAAGTATAGTAATATTATTATCCTTTTTATACTGGCCGATCTTTTCCGAAACCTTCATTCTCTGTCCCAATATCTGCATCAGTTCATCGTCAAGTTGGTTAATTTGTTGACGAAGTTTTTCAAGTGCCGCATGATACTCTTCGGATGCGACATCTTCTTTTCTCCAACGAATCTGATCCAGCATTTCAGCCAGTCTTTCCGGCGTAATTTGTTGCTTAGCGTCACTCCAGGCCTTGTCAGGATCAATATGACTTTCTATAATTAACCCATCGAAATCCAGGTCGATTGCCTTTTGCGCAACATCCTGTAGGATATCACGTCTTCCGCAAATATGTGAAGGATCATTGATAAACAGCATTCCGGGGTGGCGTCTTTTCATTTCGATTGCCAGATGCCACATCGGGGCGTTTCTATATTCTGTATTACCATATGAGCTGAAACCGCGGTGAATGAGACCGATCTGCTTGATGCCAGCCTTGGCCACTCTTTCTACCGCGCCTATCCATAGTTCGAGATCCGGATTGATGGGATTTTTAATTAGTACTGGCACGTCAGCGCCACGCAAAGCATCGGCCACTTCCTGAACGCTGAACGGGTTTACAGTTGTGCGTGCACCAATCCATAACACATCCACATCGAAATGCAATGCATCCTGTACTTGCTTTGCTGTTGCCACTTCCACCGCCATCGGGATTCCTGTCAATTTTTTTGCCTGTTGCAACCAGGGAAGTCCCTTGGTTCCTATTCCTTCAAAACTTCCGGGTCTTGTCCTTGGCTTCCAGATTCCAGCGCGCATCATATCTACCTTACCGGTCTTGTGTAAGCGTACGGCTGTTTCAATTACCTGTTCCTCCGTTTCTGCGCTGCAGGGGCCGGAAATAATCAGGGGACGTTTGTTCCATTTCTCATTCACGAGTTCCTTACTCACAACTACAGTCTGTGTTTGCATGTCTATATCTTTTAAATATGTAATATGGTTGGGGTTTATTTTTATTAACGGCTGTTTGCTTCGTTCATCCTGATTCTTCTGCCTTTATAATTCTTGCCATCAATAGCCTTAATCATCTGATTTGCCGAGCTTCTGTCAATTTCGATCCAGCTATTCATTTCCTTCATATCTATTTTACCCAAAACATCTTTTCTCAAGTCACTCATGTCTAAAATGAACTGGAGAAAACTTGCTTTGTAAAAACCGTCTTTGGTACCCAAATTGACAAACAAGCGCATATAGTCTCCTCCATTGTAGCTTTTGTTCCTGGAGTCCCTCCTGAATGCAGGCTCTCTCGAACCGCCCTCTTTCCTCACGACGGGCTTCCTCTCTCTCTTTTCCTCACGAATATTAAGATCTTCTGCATTTTCGTAGTACTTCAGAAAACGGTCAAATTCCATGGCAGCGACTCTTTTCAACACTTCTTCCTTGCTAATACCTTCAAATTTCTCCGCCAGCATGGGCACATATGTCTCATAATCACCATGGCTAATATCGGCTTGCAATAATTTTTCCATGAAGTGGAAGAATTGCTTCCTGCAAACTTCCTTTCCACTCGGTATCTCGGCCTTGTGAAATGGAGCCTGCACCATTCTCTCAATCTGGCGCAGCTTGCCTATCTCACGCATATGAACAATTGAAAGGCAAACGCCGGTATTTCCCGCCCTGCCAGTACGGCCACTTCGATGCGTGTACACTTCCACATCATCGGGTAATTCGTAGTTAATGACATGTGTGATGCCTTGCACATCAATTCCACGGGCAGCAACATCAGTAGCAATCAACAATTGAAGTGTTTTTTCGCGAAACTCGCCCATTACTTTGTCCCGTTGCTGTTGTGTCAGGTCACCATGGAGCGCATCTATATCATACCCTTCCCTGGTAAGCCTTTCTGCAATATTTTGAGCGTCGGCCTTGGTCCGGGTAAAAATGATTCCGTATAATCCCGGGTTGAAATCAATCACTCTCTTCAAAGTATCATACCGGTGATGCGCAGCCGTAACATAATATTGATGATCGATATTCTTATTTCCTGTGTTCACCTTGCCAATCGTAATCTCAAATGGTTGCTTCATGTATTTCCTGCTTACTCGCCTGATCTCTGGTGGCATCGTAGCACTGAATAACCAGGTTGCATCTCTTTTAGGTGTGTTCTGCAGGATGAATTCAATATCATCCTGAAAACCCATGTTCAGCATTTCATCTGCCTCATCTAAGACAACATATTTTATTTCTTCCAGGTGAATTGCTTTTCTTTCGATAAGGTCTATCAGGCGGCCAGGTGTCGCCACAACAATCTGAACTCCTCTTTTTAAATCGCGGATCTGCACACCAATGGAGGCACCGCCATACACTGCCAACACATGCATGCCGGGCGCAAATTTTTTAAAAAGATCCATTTCATTGACAATCTGCAGACAGAGCTCGCGGGTGGGACAAACCACCAGTGCCTGCGGAAATTTTTGATCCTGCTGGATCAATTGAAGGAGAGGTAATCCAAAAGCTGCAGTTTTTCCTGTACCGGTTTGAGCCAATCCAACCAGGTCCTTTGTGCCACTCAATAATACAGGAATCGCCTTCTCCTGGATAGGTGTAGGTTGGGTGAACCCCAGTTCGCTGATGGCACGAACCAACCTTTCTTCCAATCCCAAACCTTCAAATAGATTCATATCTTTTAAAAATTTGGCGCAAAGGTACGATTTTAAGCGCCCCTGGCCGATTTTACTTTAATTAAAATTTGACATTTTCTACCCTACTTTATTCATAAAACCTTCATATTTATGAAATAATTAAAGCCATTTATCATTCTATTTTGAATCATTTCAATATCCTGCTGATCTTGTTTGCGTTCTCCATCAGTTGTTGCAGGTACTCATAATTCTCCTTTTCAAGGCAACTCTTGAACTTTCTGAGCTGGCTGATATGTTCATTCAGCACATCCAGAACATTCTCTTTATTCTGCATGAAGATCGGACCCCACATGGCCGGGCTGCTTTTTGCCAATCGCACGGTGCTTTCAAATCCGCCTCCCGCCAGTTCAAATATGGCGTCCTCTTCCTTTTCCTTTTCCAGAACGGTGTTAGCCAAAGCGAATGAAGTAATATGCGAAATATGGCTTACATAAGCTGCATGAATGTCATGGTTATGCGCATCCATGTATACGAGATGCATCCCGAGGCACTTATATAAATTCTCCATTTTTTCAAGGGCGTCCTTATCACTTTTCTCTTTTTCACAGATGACACAGGACCTTCCCACAAATGCACCTTTTACCGCAGCCTCCGGACCACTGTATTCCGTACCCCACATGGGGTGAGTTGCCACGAATCGCCTCCTCATTGGATGGTCAGCCAACGCGTCACACAAGGCTGCCTTGGTAGAGCCCGCATCTGCCACAATCTGGTTCTCCTGGACCAGGTCCATGATTTGTCGCATAATCGGGATGGTTACATCCACCGGGATGGCCACATAAATCAAATCGCTTTTTCTGACGGCCTCCGCAAGTGGCAGGCTTTCATCTATCAGGCCCAATTCCTTCGCCTTTTTAATGCTTGCTTCGGTTCGGCTGACACCAATCACATTTTTTACCAGGCCTTTTTCTTTTAACGCCAAACTTAATGACCCGCTAATCAGACCTACGCCTACTATCGTGACTGAATTAAACATCCGCTTTTAATTTTGACTCCTTGAATTTTTTAATCCGTTGAATACTTTCATTTATTTTTTCTTCCGGGCAACAAAGGCTGACCCTGATATAACCATCACCAGCATTTCCGAAAATGCCTCCCGGGGTCAGAAAAACATTCGAACCATACAAGACCGTATCACTTAGTTCATATCCATCTTTGTATTCGCCGGGGATTTTTGCCCAAACAAACATACCGGCCTGATCAGTGTCGAACTGGCAATTCAGACTTTCTAACAATTCAAATACTCTTTTTCTTCTTTCACGATAAATATCATTTACACTTTTGTACCAGGCAGCCGGAAGATGCAGAGCAGTAGCCGCCGCGAGTTGAACGGGAAGAAACATGCCGCTGTCCATATTGCTTTTGAATCGCAAAACTTCGTCAATTCTTTGTTTCGCACCAACGAGTATGCCCACGCGCCAGCCGGCCATATTCTGCGATTTACTCAAAGAATTCAATTCGATAACAGTGTCTTTTGCTCCTTCCACACTTAATAGACTCATTGGATCATCATTCAGGATAAAACTATAAGGATTATCATGAACGATAAGAACATTGTTAGTCCGTCCAAATCCTACCAATTCCTCAAAGAAAGTCCTGGTTGGTAACTGCCCTGTTGGCATGTGTGGATAGTTGACAAACATCAGTGTACCTCTGGCTTTATCCTCTTCGCTGATCAGTTTTTTTAATTGCCGAAAGTCAGGAAACCAATGCTGGCCAGATTCTAGTTTGTAGTCGACTAAAATGCCGCCGGCCAATTTGGCTGCACTCCTGTAAGTGGGGTAGCCGGGATTTGGCAAAAAGACATGCGTGTCAGGATTTATGTATGTCATGCAAATGTGCATGATGCCTTCCTTGGATCCAATGAGAGGCAGGATCTCTGATTCCGGATCCAGGTTTACGTGGTACCATTTCGAATACCACTCTGCAATCGCCTGGCGAAGAACAGGTGCTCCTTTATAATTCTGATAAGCATGAACGTTAGGCTTTGCCGATTCTTCCTGCAACCTCTTTATAACATCTGGATGCGGGGGTTGATCGGGACTACCGATGCCCAGGTTAATGATGTTTTTTCCCTGCTTGTTCAGCTGATCAATCTCTCTCAGCTTTTGTGAGAAATAATATTCGCCAATTCCTTCCAACCTGCTCGCGGTCTTAATCATATACAACCAATTTCGGGGTAAACGTTAAAAGTTTTTATACTGTTTTTCCTTTTTTATAAATGCCATAGATTTTTAATCCGGCCGTAATGGGCTTGATGGATTCAATGACCTCATGAAACTGATCGATCGTTGAAAATTCCATATCAGCATGAAAGGAATATTTCCAATCACTTCCGGGTATTGGAAAAGATTGAAGCTTACTCAGGTTGATGCCGCCATCTGCAATAGCCGTGAGCACTCTTGCAAGACTGCCCCTTGAGTGATCTGTGTGAAAATTGACGGATGCTTTATCAGCCGATTCTACCTGCATAGCCGCATCTTCGCGCTGGAGGATGAGAAACCTGGTGTAATTATTTTTCATAGTATGGATATTGGGAGTGATTACATCAAGTTGAAATAACTCTGCGGCGAGTTTGCTTGCAATGGCAGCGATATGTTTACTGTGGTGTTGATGAATAAGTTTGGCACTCAGGGCTGTGTCTTCCGTCTCAATCAATTTCCAGTTGAACTGGTGGAGATAGTCAAGGCATTGTTGGATGGCCATTGGGTGAGAATGAACTTCACGGATATCTTCCAATTTAACTCCGGGATTTACAAGCAGGTTTTGCCTGATCTGCAGGTAGATCTCACCGACGATCTTAAGATTACTTTTTTGTAGAAGGTTGTAATTGGGAAGTATGCTTCCGGCAATCGAATTTTCTATTGCCATCACGCCGCCGTCACTTTCTTTTTTGTTGGAAGCAATTTTGATGACTTCGTGAAAGGTGCCACACGGAATGATGGAAACCTGCTTACCAAAGAATTGTCGGGCTGCTACCTGGTGAAAACTGCCTTCATAGCCCTGGATGGAAACCGATTTCACTTCAGTTAAGTTCCCAATTCCTTCTGAAGGACTTAAATTAGATGGATTTCGGGTTTGTTTATTCATATCATTCTCTTGTTCAAATCGCAAAAATGCAAACAAAAAACCCGGTCTTAGACCGGGTTACTTATTATTAATTTCTTTTTATTGAGTTATTAACAAAGCATCCCCGGTCCACTTTTAAAGTAGTAAAAATAAAAGTAACGGTATGCTTTTGATGTAATCATGACAAGGCTCAAAAGTAAAGACTTATTTCGAATCTCAAAATTTTTTTTGCCAGTTATGCCTGATATCGGCTCATTCCAGGCGCTTCATTAAGAGCTGGTCGATCTTTTTAAAAAGGTGGAAGGGTTTATAGATCCGCCAATTATCTATTTCAATCAATTCAATAAAGCGGTCCAGTTTTGCCCGGCGAAAGTCGTATTGAGTTTGTTCAGGCATGTTCAAACAAACTATCCATCCTCCGCGCTCCGACACTTCTTCATACCATTCTTCATAATAGTCTTTGTCCCCACTGTGAAAATTCAGCACATTTTCCGCGATCAGGACAAACTTTGTAATTCCAGTGGCCAAGAACTTATCGGCCACTTCCCTTTTCAGGTTCATGACATCATTTTCGATTGCATCGTTCCATTCGCCAATTAGTTCTATGACGGCATAATGTTCATCATAATCCGCCAGCAACACTTTCATGTAAAGGGTCCTGGAACCAAACTCGTCCCATTGCGGATGGATATAATAGTTATAAATAGTGTGTGAAAACTCAAATTCGGAATACAGCCTCCCAAAGAAAGGTGATCGCTCATCTTCTTCGCTCACATACAAGTGACGCCAATTGTAGAATGGTTCGATATCATGCATATTCCCGGATGGCGGCTTTTCACTTCTATCAATTCTTAACAAATTCAATTTCTATAGTGCCTTTCAGGCAAGTTACAAATCACTCTATCCTATATCCAAAAAAATTATTTCACCGAAATTGCTCGATTGCTTTTTTAACGCTTCCATATTTAAGCAACATTTCTTTTGCCTTCGCATAGTCGGAAATGCCTGTTCCACTCATAACCATTTTTGTTCCGCGATCTATCAATTTGCTATTGGTAAGTTGCATGTTAACCATTTTGTTGTCTTCAACGCGACCAAATTGGATCATGGCAGTCGTTGAAATCATATTCAGAACAAGTTTTTGCGCTGTTCCGCTTTTCATGCGGGTGCTTCCCGTAACAAATTCAGGACCGACTATCACCTCAACCGGATAATCAGAAACGGCTGCCAGCGGAGAGCCGGGATTGCAAGTGACGCAACCTGTTTTTATATTTGCTGCCTTGCACTTTTCCAGCGCTCCGATAACATAGGGAGTGGTGCCGCTGGCGGCGATGCCAATAACGATATCATTTTCATCTGCCATATGTTGTTGCAAATCTGACCAGCCCTGTTCTTTGTCATCTTCAGCGTTTTCTATTGGTCGCTGAATAGCTTCTTCTCCGCCGGCAATTATTCCGACAATCAACCCATATGGCATGCCGAATGTGGGTGGAATCTCGCTTGCATCTAAAATACCCAGGCGACCACTGGTCCCTGCGCCAATATAAAAAAGCCTCCCGCCATCCAGCATTTTTTGAGATACCGCGCTTGTCAGTTTTTCAATCTGCGGAATGGCTTTAGCAACCGCATTAGGTACCCTTTGATCTTCATGGTTGATAAAAGTCAGTATCTCATGCACGCTCATCTTTTCCAGGTGACGATAACTTCCTTCTTCTTCAGTAATTCTTTCAAATGACATGTCATTTTATTTAACTGTGATAGGCGATCAAACCATCCATTGGTCTTTGCAGTATCTGACCCAGCTCCCATTCATATGTTTTGCTCAGCTCGTGGATCATATCACGAAATCCAAACGCAACACTTCCAACAAAATGAATAGGTAATTTCCAACTCTCATTGTATTTGCACAAATGGTTGAAGAAAAAATCATTCAATCCATCTTCGATAATATTTTCGACCATAAAGTGCCCCCTGTTCTCGGCAAGAAAAAGCGCAAATGAAGCCAGGAACCGGTTGGGTTGTGGTTTTTTATATACCTGCTCAAGGATCTCAACCGGCGTAGTTACATATTTAGCATCAAATTTATACCGGAGGTCTTCGTCGAATGTGTTGTATAAATAATACTGAAGGACCTTTTTTCCTAAATAAGCCCCACTACCCTCATCGCCTAAGACATAACCAAGACCCGGGCTATTTTTGACAATCTTTTTTCCATCATAATAACAGGAATTGGAACCAGTTCCCAGAATGCATGCAATTCCCTTTGAATTTCCACATAGCGCACGGGCAGCGCCCATCAGATCATGATTGACATAAATGCTGGCAGAAGGAAAGACCTTGCTCAAAGCCCGACGAACCATTTTTCGGTTGATGGGACTGGCACATCCGGTGCCATAATAATAAACGGCGTCAGGAAGGTTTCTTTTCAATCCCGGATACAACTCCCTTTCGATCGTGTTTACAATTTGTTCACCGTTCAAAAAATAAGGGCTTATTCCCGTAGTTTCAATCAAAATCTTTTTTCTCGCCTTGAGCAAGCACCACTCGCATTTAGTTGAGCCACTGTCTGCAATTAAAATATTCATAAAATGATGCATTCTTTTAGCAATCCGAAATTGAAACGAAGATAAAAAGTAACTTACATTCAGACATCAGAATTCCGTTGGGTCGCACCAACAAACCAGGGTTATAACCTTTCATAACTTCTATGTGATCCAAAATTTACCAGCTAGCGGCTTTTACTTAATTTGCATGCGTCATCACTTTGAAAAGGAATAAGAATGAAAAAACTGCAAGTCTGGATCCCGCTGCTCTTTGCATTGGTCATGATTGTGGGAATGCTGATAGGATATCATCTCTATGAAAATACACATACAAATGGTTTCTTCAAGACAAGAAAGATAGGTCGTGTACAGGAGGTGCTGGATCTGGTCAACATGAAATATGTGGATCCCGTCAATCCAGATTCACTGAGCGATCAGGCAATACAAGGAATTCTAGCACATCTCGATCCACACTCCTATTTTATACCGGCTGTTGATCGCGAGGAAATGAATGAAGATTTGCAGGGAAATTTTGAAGGAATTGGTGTGGAGTTTCAAATCTTTAATGATACGGTAAATATCACATATGTCTTACCTAACGGCCCGAGCGACAAGGCAGGGTTGCAGGTCGGTGACAAATTTATCAAGGTAAATGATTCACTGGTTGCCGGCAATGGCATCAATTCTGAACGAATAAAAAAACTATTGCGTGGTCCTGGCGCGAGTACTGTAACGATTGGTCTTTTGAGAGAAGGTAGACCCGTAACCTCTTCCATTGTAAGAGGAATGATTCCTCTTCCATCACTGGATGCCGCCTATATGCTGGACAAAGAAACCGGTTATATACGTATTAACAAATTTTCCAGGACTACTTACGGCGAGGTGATGGAAGCGCTGGAAAAACTCCAGAAACAGGGATTTCAGAAACTGGTATTCGACCTGAGAAACAATGGCGGAGGCATCGTCGACCAGGCGGTGGACATTGCAGACGAATTCCTTGGCGACGATAAGTTAATTGTCTACACAGAAGGAAGAAAAAGTCCGAGAAGAGAGTACCGTGCCCAAAAGCCGGGCGTGTTTGAAAAAGGCAAGCTTATCCTTCTTGTTGATGAAGGAACTGCTTCGGCCAGCGAAATCCTGGCCGGCGCATTACAGGATTGGGATAGGGCAACGATCATGGGTAGACGAACATTTGGCAAAGGACTGGTGCAGGAGCCTTTTCAGCTGTCTGATGGCAGTGAACTGAGACTAACGGTTGCTAGGTATTATACGCCTATTGGCAGAAGCATCCAAAAACCATACAACAGGGGTCGCGATGAGTACAACGATGAAGTGTTGGAAAGATTCCATGATGGTGAATTGATTCATGGCGATACCTCTTCAAAACATGCAGGACCAGTTTTTCACACGAAAGGCGGCAGAGTGGTATATGGTGGCGGTGGTATCACACCCGATGTGTTTGTAGGTCTGGATACAAGCAGAGTATCCATGACTTTAACGGATCTCTATAAAAAAGGGACATTGAACAATTTCGTATATACTTATTACATGGCGAATATTTCAAAATTTCGTCAATTCAAAGATGCTGACGCTTTCATTGCCGGCTTTCATGACGATGACAAGATTTGGAATAGCCTGGTTGAATTTGCAGCAAAAGATAGTGTGAATATGTCATCGATTACCCCCGGAGACAAAAGCATGCTGCAATCAAGGATGAAAGCGCTTCTCGCGAGGCTCATGTGGCGTACCCAGGGTTATTTTGAAGTCAGTAACTCCTCGGATCCGGTAGTCAGAAAAGCCATGGAAGAATTTAGTAACAAGGTAGCGATGCCGCTGAAGCAGGCGGCTAAAAAATGAGCCTGTATCACACAAAGGCTCATAATAAGAAAAGACGCAAAGGTTGCAGCGAACCGCCTTTGCGTCTTTGCTCTAAGCCATCGCGTGAAACAGACAAAATCTACTGGCCCTGGTTTCTATCCAGCAATTCTTTCTTCTCAACCCGGTAAGATCCTATCAGGCCACAACCACCGCCTATAGCGATCAGGGCAAAATAGATAGCCGGATTATCCATATCCTTCAATACATATCTGTCAAGCATATACGCCAGGAATAGACCCAAACCCGCACCCACTAACAATAAACCCCATTTCAAATTTTTATAGGGTACGGGGCGATCAATTTTAGGATTCATGCCTTTTTCAATCATGGCAAGATTTTCCCTTTTCATAAGATAAACAATTCCGAAGATCATGGCCATACCTCCGAGGGGAACTAATACGGCAACTAACATTTCTGTGGCGTGCATAGACTATCTTTTTAAAATTTGAATGATTTAATTATGTAGTATCGGACTACTGAATGGGCCCTGGGGTTTCACTTTTCTTGTTGATTCAGGCATTTTCAGCGCTTTTACTGAAACTATGACTACAGCTGGAGAAGACCGGTTACACTTGCTGCTCAAAAAAATACATTTCGTTCATTTTCAGTTCTGGGAGGAAGATCTTTTCGGCAGTCCATGCAATTGATACATAATTATTGCCTCAAAAATAAACTTACTTTGTACTGTAACCTCAATTTCATCTTGTTGTCTTATATCTTGTCATGCAGGGCAGCTTAACGGATACAGAAATCATCAGCAGGGTTCTGAAAGGAGAACAGCCGCTTTTTGCCAACCTGGTGGAGCGGTACCAGAATTATGTATTTACGCTGGTGCTGAGGTTTGTAGAAGGTCGGGAAGATGCCGAGGAATTGTCACAAGATATCTTTGTAAAAGCATACCGGTCACTGGCAGACTTTCGTGGTGAGTCAAAATTCAGTACATGGCTGTACACAATTGTCAGAACCAGCTGTATAACTTTTCTCCGGAAAAGAAAATTGGACACCACCTCAATAGATAACGAGAAAACCTATTTGCAACTGGAAAGCCAGGAATCGAATTTTAAAGCCAATTCAATTGAAGCAAAATCCAGGCAGGCAATGGTGAACCAGGCGATTAACCTGCTCAGTCCCGGCGATGCACAATTGATCACCCTATTTTATAAGGGAGAACAGACATTGGAAGAAATCGGGACGATCATAGGAATTGATCCCAATACAGTAAAAGTGAAATTGCACCGGGCAAGACAAAGATTGCGAGAGAAAATGGAAAAATATTTTAGCCATGAGGTACGGGATATTCAGGGGGAATAAAAAATTAACAGGCCAGATTGACAATTGGTCGGAACTTTGTGTTAACAATCAAATAATCAGCCATCATATGCAGGAAAAGCAAACAATGGAAGAACGTCTATGGGACTTCATCGATGGGTTGAGCGATGCAGAGGAAAAATCTGCTATCCAAAAATTGATAGAAGAAAATTTAGAATGGAAAAGAGCTTATCATGAATTACTGGAGGCACATCAGCTATTGCATCAGACTGACCTGGAACAACCATCTATGAGATTTACGCGAAACGTGATGGAGGAAATTGCCAAATATAAAGTAGCGCCTGCCACTTCAACTTATATCAATAAGAAAATAATCTGGGGCATCGGTGGATTCTTCCTTATCATGATTGTTGGCTTTCTTATATATGGTTTTTCCCAGATCAATTGGACCGCCGCTTCCGGCAATGATCCACTGTCACAAGTCAATGTCGATAAACTCAATTGGAGTCGCTTCTTCAGCAGTACTTACACGAATATATTCATGATGATCAATGTGATTTTAGGGCTGGTTTTGTTGGATTTGTATTTACATAGAAAAAAAGAGAAAGCAAGGGAAGAAGTGTCCTGAAAAACGATTACAGGTTGAGTAGGTCAACTTCCTAAGACGAAGCATAAATTTGAAAAACTTTATGCAATGAAAACGAAATTCTCAATAGGTGACCATGTAAAATGGAATTCTGAAGCCGGGATTGTCTCCGGCAAAATCATCAAAATACACGTGAAGGATTTCGACTATAAGGGGTACACCCATCATGCAACCAAGGAAGATCCACAATATGAGATCAGGAGCGACAAATCAGACCATATAGCTTCCCACAAAGGATCTGCATTGACAAAAATCAAATTTTAATTTGTTGCCGCTTGCTGCGATTTGGCAACGAGTTCCAATTGCTCTTTCAACCAATTGTTTATTTCAACGTATCTGTTGACGACCATGGCATGTCCACCACGTTTGACAATTTTAGTCGGTTTGGTGTAACGAATCGGCAATACCCGGTCCCAGGTTCCGTGAATGTGTGCATAAGGGTTAGGGAAGGTTTCATTTTTCCACTCTGCGACAGCTTTCATCCCCCATCGAATAAAAGCCGCATCTGTGTCTTTCAGCATGTCCTGAATCAATTTCACATCGGCATACGACATCACCGAAAGAACTCTCTTTGCCAAAGCAGTTGATTTTAAAAATCCGATTGGTATTATTTTAAGAATGTTCAATTTGTTCACCAAGCGGATATAAGGAGGTAAATGAGAGGCAACAGGTACGCTCGAAATTAGCAGCGTGAAGGAGGGCTTCAGTCTTTTGCTCAGCTCTGAAGCAATCATTCCCCCCAACGATAAGCCTGCGACAACATATGGAGAGCTCTGGTCTATTTTTTCAGCCATTCTTATGGCATAGTCAGCTAATGTTTCATTTTTTTGTGCCGACAGCCAGTCGAAATACACACCTTCAAATCCCTCCGGTAATTGGATATATTTGAAAATTCTTTTATCGGCACCCAATCCACTTATAAAATAAACTTTCATCATGTTAAGGTATACCTGCCTTCTCAATACAAAAATGTAAATTTGCGGAATAATCAGGCTATGGATATTAAAAATAATATTCTCGACACAATTGGCAATACTCCTCTTATCCGGCTTAATAAAATAACAAGGGATCTGCCCTGCACGGTTCTGGCCAAAGTAGAGTATTTCAATCCGGGAAATTCAGTAAAAGACAGGATGGCACTTAAAATGATCGAAGTGGCAGAGCAGGAAGGTAAACTTAAACCGGGAGGAACAATAATTGAAGGAACAAGCGGTAATACTGGAATGGGCCTGGCCCTGGCAGCATGTGTCAAGGGATACAAATGCATTTTTGCAACTACCGACAAGCAGTCCAAAGAGAAAATGGATATTCTGAAGGCTGTTGGCGCGGAGGTGATCGTCTGCCCAACTAACGTTGAGCCGGATGATCCGAGAAGTTACTATTCGATTGCGGCCCGCCTGGCAAAAGAAATTCCCAATTCCTTTCATTGTAATCAATACGATAACCTTGCAAACAGGTTGGCACACTACGAAAGTACCGGCCCTGAAATTTGGAAACAGACGGACGGAAAAATTACCCACCTGGTTTGCACCGCCGGAACCGGTGGCACTGTCACGGGTACGGGCATGTTCCTAAGGGAAAAAAATCCCGCCATTCAAATATGGGCGATTGATGTCTATGGTTCACTCCTCACTAAATTTTTCCGCACAGGCGAAGTAGACATGAAAGAAGTGCATCCCTATATTTCAGAGGGTTTTGGCGAAGACTTTGTGCCGAAGAATTATGATATGCAGTACATTGATTATTTTGAACAGGTCACTGATAAGGACGGCGCCATTATGGCAAGAAGGCTGGCTAAGGAAGAAGGCTTGTTTTGCGGATACAGTGCGGGAAGTTGTTTACAAGGTCTCTGGCAATTGAGATCTAAACTAAAAAAGGATGATCTTGTCGTTTGCATATTGCATGATCACGGCAGCCGGTATGTTGGAAAAATTTATAATGACCAATGGATGATGGAGAGAGGATTTTTGGATGTGAAGACTTTTCGAGACATCGTTAACAGTAGGGAAACAAAAAAATTAGTCACCATTGACCCGAATTATACGGTGGGAGAAGCGGTAGATCTGATGAAGCAATTCAACATTGAAAATATTCCCGTATTGAGGAATGGCGACCTTGTCGGAGCAATAAGCGAAAGCGGATTATTCACGAAAATGTTCTCTAATGGACAAGACATCAGACAAAAAAAGGTTCAGGAAGTACTAGAGCCTGCATATCCTATTGTTGCTTTTGACACGCCTGTAGAAAGAATCACCTCCCTCATCACCAAGGAAAATGGAGCCGTACTCGCAAAAGATGATAGTGGCGACTTTCACATTGTTACGAAATATGACGTCATACAGTCTCTGCGCAATTGAGCATTTACTTCCACATTTTGATTCAATGACACAGTTCATGTTGCATTTGCGTCTCGTATTTTTACGAAACTGATATTGAAGTTTTACGAGACGCATTGTAATTTCTGCAATCAAAAACTAAGGCAAAACATCTATTGTTTATGATATATAGGAAATCTATTTTTGATTCAGAAGTTGATTGATGCAATCAATCACCCAATGTCCTAAAACCGAAACCGATCCTAATCCAATATCTAAGAAATTCCAGGTGGAAATCCGATATCAGTCAACTTCATTTTTTCTTCTTTACCACAGACCTTCTATCCTTCGAAATCCAACATCCTGATTAACCGGTCAGTATCCTACGAAATCTAGTTTTAAAATCCAGGTTCTTGACAAACCATTAGGCAGTATCCAATATCTGACAAACCACTGCTTAACTCCATATCCTCCTGTTAGATCAATGTGCTCTGATTATAACATTATTTAGCAGGAGGTTCCTGGTGGTGGTGAGATAGGACAACGTCCTCCGGCATTCAAATTCTTAAGATAACTCCACTTCCATACGCTATTGATAATTAATAAAATAGAGAGCTTGACTAATGTAAAATTTTCACAGACAATTCCTTCATTCTTACACGGCATAACAATTCTCTTATCTTCAATTCCCCCAGCCATACTAAATTGCAACAAAGCAGGAGGCGGATGCAAGCTTTTCAGGATCAATTGAACAGGACGATTTACCTGAAACATAGACCGACAAGAATCGTTTCTCTCGTTCCTTCCCAAACAGAATTATTGTATGATCTAGGACTCGATCATGAAATTGTCGGCATCACGGATTACTGTGTCCGTCCGAAACATTGGAAATATCCAAAATCTAAATTAGGCGGAACAAAAAAGCTACACTTACCCGCCATTCACAAGCTTAATCCAGACCTCATTATTGCCAATAAGGAGGAAAACGACAAGGAACAAATTGAGGCCCTGGTTGGGCATTATCCGGTATGGATAAGTGATATCAGGCATATCGCCGACGCCTGCCAAATGATAGAGACCGTTGCGGTAATTACAGGCAAGCAGGAGATAGCCAGGAATATGATTGGTGAAATACGAAAGAGTTTTGAACAGCTTGCGCGACTGAAAAAAACTAGAAAAGAGGCCGCCTATTTTATTTGGAGAAAACCCTATATGGTGGCAGGTGGTGATACATTCATAAGTGCGATGATGGACTATTGTGGATTTAATAATTACTTTACCCATCATTCCCGTTACCCTATTGTAAGCGATGTTCATTCTCTTGCAGGTTGCGAAGTGATTCTTCTTTCGTCTGAGCCTTTCCCTTTTCAACAAAAACATATTGAAGAACTAAGCTTCTTCCTTCCAACTGCAAAATTCAAATTGGTAGATGGAGAAATGTTTAGCTGGTATGGAAGCAGGCTCCTCCAGGCACCTGCTTACTTTAGGAAGCTGATTAAGGAAATGCAACAATAATATGTATTTTAGTTGATCGTTAATCCAACCTATTTCAATGAGATTTGATCTGCAAAAAAATGCAGCTGAAACCAATGAGCCGGATAAGCCATCCAGGAAAAAACCCATCTTCCCCGTCATTGATCCTCTTCGAAATTACCTCAAGCATCATGGTCGCGAAGTAAAACAGCCGGTCTCCTACAATGACCTCCTGCATATTACTTATTCAGTGCCATTAAAGGATAAAAATGGGAAGGACACATTATGGGAGACCGTCTCTTATGATATGAAGCATTGGGATTTTATCAGGGAAGGATTGGTTAAAATGTATGCGATCCTGAAAACGGAAGGAGACCTCACTTTCACTAAACATCTCGATGTAGCCAGGATAGATTATTGCAGCTTCGCCAATTCAAATCCATTTCGAATTCGCATAGTCAATAAATTCAATGATAACTATGATCATTACTATATAAAACTGGCGGATGCCTCGAGGATCTATGGACTCGAATTGGAGCATTTGCTCTCACCCAACCGGATTACTTATCTGACTTGCAATAACACGCTGGTGGAAGAACATATTCCAGGAATTCCGGGTGATGTTTTCATTAAGCAATACCTGGATGAACCTCAGACAAACAGGATCCGCTTTGCCAAGGAATTTGTAAAATTCAATGAGCGATGTTTTGTCCGTCTGCTGGGAGATATGCGATCTTATAATTTTGTGGTGGACATCACACCGGATATTGAAGATTTTCAATATCGCATTCGCGCGATTGATTTTGACCAGCAATCCTATGAGGGAAGAAAAAATCTCTATCTGCCTCAATTTTTTAAAGAAAATTATCCGTTTGTAGATCTTTGTGTGCGATATCTTAACCGGGATTCTATTGAGCAATACCAGACTGAGGAAAGAACGATGATGGCATTTCGCGTAGCATCTTCGCGTTTTCGGCTGATGGAATTGCTAAATATTATGTCCAAAGACAAAATTTCAACACCCGAAAAATTAGTTCAATTGAGATCTGGGCTTGCATCTCATTTTCATGCGGGCATTTTTAACAAATGCAATTCCATGGGGCAGTTAGTTAAACGGCAACTCAAACAAACACTTCAAAAGAATCTTTCTTTAATTCAAAAGAACCTGGGAAAATTTGAAGATTAGCCTACCTGAGACTTTCAAATTTCTATTCCGCGCCACGCTGCTTCCTTTGCGTCTTTTCGTGAAACATCCCAAGAATCTGCGCCGAAAAAAGCCTATCTTTGCACTCATTTTTATTAATCCCAAAATTTAAATTTCTGCACATGGGCAAATATAAACCCGGCGTACTTTTCGGTGATTCCCTGGAAGCTTTATACAAAGATGCTAAAGAAAATGAGTTTGCCTTACCAGCGGTCAACGTTACGGGTACAAACACGATAAATGCTACCCTCGAAACTGCCGCCAGAGTTAATTCTCCCGTTATAATTCAGTTTTCTAATGGAGGAGCGCAGTTTGTTGCCGGCAAAGGAATGCCAAATGATAAATTGCAGGCAAATATTACCGGTGGTGTTTCTGGCGCTTTGCACGTTCACCAGGTAGCAAAATATTACGGCGTTCCGGTGATTCTGCACACGGATCACGCTGCTAAGAAATGGTTACCCTGGGTAAGCGGATTATTGGACGCAGGTGAGCAGTACTATAAGGAGAAAAAACAACCCCTCTTTAGCTCGCATATGCTCGATCTTTCTGAAGAGCCAATTGAATATAATATCCAGACATCGGTTGAGTTTTTCAAAAGAATGCAGCCATTAGGCATGGCAATTGAAATCGAACTGGGTGTAACGGGTGGAGAAGAAGATGGCATCGACAATAGCGGCGTTGAAAACGATAAATTGTATACGCAACCTCAGCACGTAGCTTATGCTTACAGAGAGTTGAGCAAAGTTGGCAGACTCTTTAGCGTAGCTGCTGCATTTGGAAATGTGCATGGTGTTTATAGTCCGGGCAATGTTGAATTGCGGCCTATCATATTAAAGAACAGCCAGGATTATATTGAAAAAGAGCTGCAGACCATGACAAAGCCAGTTTACTTCGTTTTCCATGGCGGAAGCGGCTCACCTCAACATCAAATCCGCGAAGCCATAGGCTATGGAGCCATCAAGATGAATATAGACACTGATCTCCAATGGGCATTCTGGGAAGGCGTGTTGGCCTATTACAAGAAGAATGAAGCTTATTTGCAAGGTCAATTGGGCAACCCGGAAGGAAAAGACAAGCCAAACAAGAAATTCTACGACCCCAGAACATGGTTGCGTAAAGGAGAAGAGAGCTTCAGCAAAAGATTGGAAGTTGCCTTCGAAGATCTTAACTGTATCAATAGGAACGCCTAAGACTCGACGGAGCCAAATTTCTAAAATAAACGAACAGCAAGTCCCGCCGCAGGCGGGGCTTTTTATTTTTACACGGACGAAAGATCCCTGGTTCCACTTATATAATTAGCATTTATGAATAGCTCCTCTTTGCTACCTTCAAGTGTCAATTTTAATTTTTACCAGGTATGAAAAGAACGCTGATCACATTACTACTCGCCAATTTTGTATTGTTTGCCATTGCGCAACAAAAACAATCAACGACCGCTCCTGCTCCAACAGCTAGTGTAACACCTACACCACCGAAACAGGGCCCCAAACCTTACAAAGATGTAATCACCGAAAAAGCCATTTCGAAAAAGGGTTTGTTTACGGTGCACCAGGTTGATGACAAATGGCTTTTTGAAATCCCGGATTCTATCCTTAACCGGGAAATTCTTGCCGTAACAAGATATTCCAAAACTCCGGCCGGAGGAAATAGCTATGGCGGTGAACGTGTGAACGAACAAACGATTCGGTGGGAAAAAGGCCCTTCAAATAATATTTTTCTTCGGGTAGTCACGGTCGTTAGCCTGGCGCAGGATTCCTCTCAACCCATTGCCATGGCAGTACGAAATTCAACTTTGGATCCTATAGCAGCAGCGTTCGACATAAAAGCTTACGGAAAAGATTCTTCCAGCTTTGTCATCGATGTCACTGATTTTTTTAAGAACGACAATCAGCCGGTGAGCCTTAGCCCTTCGGTGAAGAGAAGGTATAGTCTCGGCGGGATTGCAAGTGATCGTTCTTATATTCAAAGCATCCATACTTTTCCAATCAACACAGAGGTAAAGACGGTAAAGACATTTAGTTCCAGTCCGGGGCCGGGCGGAATTATATTCGGCCCCAATATCCCCACCACTCTACCAGCCGCAGAAGCGTCAGGCTATGTCACCATAGAACTAAACAACTCATTTATCCTTCTGCCCAAAATTCCGATGAGGAAGCGGCTTTTCGACTCCAGGGTTGGCTATTTTGCCAGCTCCTATTCTATCTATACGGATGATCAGCAAAAATCCGAGAACACCACATTCATTCATCACTGGCGACTGGAGCCTAAAGATGAGGACATTGAAAAGTGGAAGAAAGGCCAATTGGTAGAGCCCAAAAAGCAGATTGTTTACTATATAGATCCTGCAACACCAAAGCAATGGAGACCTTATTTGATTGCAGGCATCAACGACTGGCAGCAGGCTTTTGAGAAAGCAGGATTTAAGAATGCAATCATTGGAAAAGAATGGCCTGAACAAGATTCAACCATGAGTCTGGAAGATGCCAGATTTTCTGTCATCCGCTATTTCGCATCAGATATCGAAAACGCATATGGGCCGAATGAAGCAGATCCGCGAAGCGGAGAAATCCTCGAAAGCCATATTGGCTGGTATCATAATGTTATGAAGTTGTTACACGACTGGTATTTTATTCAAGCAGCAACAGTAGATCCAAGAGCAAGAAAAATGAAATTTGATGATAGCCTCATGGGTAATTTGATTCGATTTGTCTCATCGCACGAAGTAGGTCATACGCTGGGGCTGCGCCATAATATGGGAAGCAGCAGCACGACGCCTGTTGAAAAACTTCGTGACAAAGCCTGGGTGGAAGCCAATGGACATACGGCTTCTATCATGGACTATGCGAGGTTCAATTATGTTGCACAGCCTGAAGATAAGATCGGACCTGCGGGTCTTTATCCGAGGATTGGAGATTATGACAAATGGGCGATTTTATGGGGATATAAACCCATTGCAGGCACGAAGAATGAAGAGGAAGACAAGAAGGTTCTTAATAAGTGGATTGTTGAAAATCTTTCTGCCAATCCCAGGCTATGGTTTGGAGGTGAAGCGCAAAATTTTGACCCAAGGGCACAGACAGAAGATCTTGGTGACAACAGTATAAAAGCAAGCGAATATGGAATAAAGAATCTTAAGGTGATAGTATTGCAGTTGCCCGCATGGACAAAGGAGGAGGCCGATCGATATGATAACCTCGAAGACATGTACAACGAAGTAATGCGGCAATACAATCAATACATGAAGCATGTGACCAAGAATATTGGCGGCATCTATGAAACATTCAAAAGTGTCGAGCAGCCCGGTGATGTTTATGAGCCTACTCCAAAATCAATTCAAAAAGATGCGGTTAAATTCCTGAATACCCAACTTTTCGAAACACCTGAATGGCTTTTGAATAAAGACATCCTGAATAAATTCAGCAGTCCATCATCTACTGAAAGTGTAGGCAATTCTCAATCCAATACTTTGAACGGACTACTGTCTGCAGATCGTCTGTTCCGCATGTCTGCCTGCGAAGCCCGCTATGGAGCTGCCAATGCGTATAGCGCTGATGATTTGGTGATGGACTTAAAGAAAGGTATTTGGAGTGAATTAAAAACGCACAAGCCAATAGACCAGTACAGGAGAAATCTCCAAAAGACTTTTGTTGAAGCATTGATCGGTCTTTTGAATCCGCCCCAGGTATCGATTCCCCCGAATTTACCCAGAAGCGTCGCTTCATCGCTGATTGGTGATGTAAAAAATTCAGACGTTCCCTCTATTGCCAGAGCTAATTTGAATATTCTAAAAAGTGAAATTGCAATAGCAATTCCTTTGACAAAGGACAAGATGAGCAAATATCACCTGGAGGATGTGTTGGAAAGGATAAAGCAGGCGTTGAATCCAAAAATTCAGTGAGAATTTCAAGCAAAAGGACTAATAAATTTTGGGTTACTATCCCCGATAGAAATAAGCTTGCTGCTCCATCTGATTCAATCGCAAACGATTATTATACAGCCGGTAGAATTTACCGCAAAGAGGAAGCTGCACAGCCCATCATTAAAACCACATGGTTTGAACTTGGTAAATATGACCGTGATTCTGCAATGTCTGAATATTGTATTGTAACACCAAAATATAACACAGTGCTAAGCGTAATTTGGGAAAGATGAGCTATGGAAATCGGAAATTTGATTGACAGATTTTAACTTGTCAACCATAACTCGATAAAGGAAGGAAATGCATCAAAACACCTGCAGGTATTTCGGAATATCCGGGGAGACCGACACGTAAGATTACAGATAATACTTTCTTTTCATAATGCCATGTTCATGAATAATTCCTGGTCTAACCCTTTTCTATATTTGTGAATGGTTTCGATCAATCCAATTAGTTATCGTCAATTTCCAGGAAGCTTCCGTTATCCCTTATTACAGAACGACTCAATAGATATTCAATTCTGCTCTCGTCATGTTCAAGCAACTCAAGAGCCATCTCGTATTTGTAAGACAAGTCCTTCCGCTTCTTAAACATTTCGATTAGTAACTTCTGCTCCTTATGTAAAGCAGTAATCAATTCTTTTATGTTCGAGAAGGTGTTCATTTTGTATATCCACAAAATAATGATTGTATCTGGAATAAAGCCAATGCATCATTTCAGCATTTACATTTAGCTTTTTACACAAGATTGGCCTGTTGGCCTTTGTGTGCAATGTGTAAAAAAATTCTAGAAAGCCTGACATACTTTAATTTTAGTACGTTGGTTGCTATTTTGACATACAATAACACAGAAGACACATAGCTGAAGATTAATGGCTACTGCAGACAATAACTATCGAGGATCTTCTCGTGCATCTCTTGTGCCTTAAGCTTTGAACAAGTGGAAGATTAAACTTTACGAAAGGCACCGTAGAGCTGTTTTAATTCTGCTATACCCTAAAGGGTATAATTTCGGAGTTTTCAAAGTAATATACCCTTTAGGGTATAGGATTGGGTGTTTTTAGCTTTTTTATACCCGATCGGTTATAATTTTAATTTATTTTGTATTTTTATACCCTAAAGGGTATAATATGGCAGATAACGATATTGCCTATTTTGTCAAGTATAACCGTAGCAAGGCTGGAATGACCCAGGAAGAACTTGCAGAAAGAGCAGGAGTCGGTTTGCGCTTTATCCGTGATCTGGAACAGGGCAAAGAAACGCTTCGGATAGATAAGGTAAATCAAGTGCTGGCGCTGTTTGGCTATAAAATGGTTCCAGGAATTGGTCGTTTGCTTGACCCCTATGAAGTTCTTTTGAATCACAGTAACATCGCCGTGCATCTATACTTAAAAAATAGGACAGAGTTATATGGAATTATTTTAGGTCCCGCGAACGAAGATAGAGAGATCAAAGCATGGCGATTCGTTTCAAACAATAATGCGAAACAATATAAAGAATCCGAAGATCCCGCATTGGTCCAAATTATTAACCATGCAGACATTGACAAAATAGAAAATCAGTAACGACATGGAGCGTTCAGGCAAAGTTTTATACAAGAATCAGTTGGCAGGCATAGTTTGGCAGGACGATGAAGGTTATGGGTTTACCTATGACGCAGCCTATCTGAATAGCCCTTCTGCGGTGGCAGTCAGCCTGACCATCCCACTTCGAGCAGAGCCTTATCTAAGTAAAACGATGATCCCATTTTTCGACGGATTGATTCCGGAAGGATGGCTACTAGATATTGCCGTCAAAAACTGGAAACTAAATCCTGCAGACCGGATGGAGCTATTGCTTACAGTATGCAAGGATTGTATAGGTGCAGTCAGCGTAGAAGGAATAAATAAAGAAGACTAATCGTGAATAAGCGTTGCCTATATTGCTATCAACTTTTAACCAATAATTCTGCGGATTTTCATACCGCTTGCAGCCGAAAATTTTTTGGCTCCGATACCCCGCCTGCATTAAATATCAGTAATGATCAGATGCAGGATATGGCTAAAGAAATCGTGCTTCGAAGCGTAGCAGTAACCGGCGTGCAACCCAAGCTTTCACTCACAATTGAGCAAGTACCCGGTGATCCAAAAAAATCGAGATTTACGATTGTTGGTCTTTGGGGCAATTATATTTTAAAACCACCTACACCAGAATTCCAAGCTTTGCCGGAAAATGAAGATCTCACGATGCACTTGGCTTCTCTGTTTGACGTGCCAACAGCCGATCATAGCTTGATCCGGTTACAATCTGGAGAACTCGCTTATATCACCAAGCGATTTGATCGGATTAATGGAGAAAAACTTGCTCTTGAAGATATGTGTCAATTGACGGAGACGTTGACCAACGACAAGTATCACAGCTCTACGGAAAAAATCGGCAAGGCTATTGCAAAATATTCCACTCAACCAGGTCTCGATGCTATTCATTTCTTTGAGCTTGTTTTATTTTGTTTTCTCACCGGCAATGCTGATATGCATTTAAAAAATTTCTCGTTGCTTACCACTTCTGCAAACGAAATTGTCTTTTCACCAGCTTATGATTTATTATGTACCAGGCTTGCGATACCAGAAGATAAAGAGGAGATGGCATTACCGTTAAATGGTCGAAAACGAAAATTAACCACGCAGGATTTTGAGGTATTTGCAAAGAATCTTAAAATACCCGATAAAACTGTTCGAAACATTCAAGCAAGATTCAAAAAATGCTTGAAAAATGTGGATAGCTGGGTGGACATTTCCTTTTTACCTGATAAGATGAAACCCTTGTATAAAGAAATTGTATTTAAAAGTGCAAGGCAAGTTGGAATGTCCGATACAGATGTACAACATGAGAAGTAACGGTTCCGGACCCATCCGAACGCACCGTTCGGCACCGCTAGGCTGCTACCTTTGCGTCGCTACATGAATTTCTACTTCTCGGGCATCAAAACTGCCTTCAAATAATTATTCATATCATAATACTTATTGGCTGCGTCCTGAAGATCTTTTGTTGTCAGGGCGTCAACTTTGTCAGCAAAATGAAGGATCCATGCCGGATCTTCTCGGTCTATCCAGGCCCTGCTTAGAGATTCGAGCCAAAAATCATTTTCTTTTAAATGATCCTGATTTTGTTTTTTCCAGGTTTCTTTCACTTTGTCTAAATCCTTTTGTTCGATTCCTTTTTCTTTCGCATTCTTAATGAGATCGAAGAGCGCTGCTGTCAATTTTTCTACGTTTTCAGGCCCGCAAGGAAATACAGTTGAAATGGAATAATGGCCGTAGGGTCTCTTTTCAAAACCTCCCCTGGTTTGTCCCCCATAAATCCCACTCATCTCTTCCCTTAATTTTTCTATCGTCTTTATATTCATCACTTCTACCAAGGCTTTCAGCTTTAACTCTTCTTCTCTGTTATAAGTCGTCTCCCCACCAAACAAAAGTTGCACCAGGCTTTTTTGATCGGCTCCTTTGTGAATGGTGACATGATTAACACCAGCAACCGGCCTTAAGCCGACATCAGTATATTTTGGTTCCTTTTGTTGAGCGGGCAAACTTCCAAGATATGTCGCCAGAAGAGATTTTACCTTATTGGTGTCAATGTTGCCAACAAAAGTGAAATGCATTCCGTAAGCATTTCCAAAGATTTCTTTATATATCGCGAATGATCGGTCAAGATTGATCTTATCAAAATCTTCTGCCCTTGGTAATCTTTCTGCCCACGGATTGTTATTGTATCGAATCCGCATGACAGAATCACTGAAAAACGCAAATGGATTGGCTAAAATATTTTTGAGATAAGATTTTTGAGAGCTGACAAATGATTTAAATAAGCCTTCTTCTTTGCGAGCTGCCGTAAAATAGAGATTGACCAATTGTAGAAATGTCTCGAAATCCTTCACACTGGACGAACCTTCAATACCCTCCTCAAGCGGGTTCAGATAAGGAGTAGCGCTTACAGTTTTTCCGGAAAGAAATTTTGTTAAGTCCACGGGAGACAGATCTTTTACTCCCATTGCACCCACAATTTGAGCCGCATATGTTGCATTTTCCTTGTCCTCGAGAGGATAATTCCTGTAACCACCCCATCTCCACGCATCCATTTTGATTTCATCGTTCTTAAAATCAGTCGGCCTGAGCGTGACAGTTATACCATTGTCAAAGCCGAGATCGAGGGTTCCTAAAAATGCATTGTAGGAATCGCTGATGATCTTGCCCGTTTGCGGAACTTTGTCAAGCAGTGAACTCGCAACCGATTTCTCATGATACCTGAAAGTGGGTAATTGATGCGCTGCCGAGAACATCGCCAACAACTGCTGGTTCCCCGGCAATTGCTGCGCATCTTTTTCGGGAGCGGTCAGAAGTACAAATTTGCCCTGCTTGTTGTCTAATTCGCTGATAACAGCATTTACTTCTTTTAAAGTGATTCCAGGCAAAATCTGCTGGATGAACGCGAATTCTTTGGCAATGCCCGGTATGGGCACTTGAGACAAAAAATGTTGAATGTATTCCTGAACAAAATTGGCTGATTCGGTTTTATCCTTATTCTGTGCCGCTTTCTGCGTTTCGTTCAATAAATTGCTTTTTGCTCTGTCGAGTTCTGTCTGCAAAAAACCATATTGCCTCACGGATTCTGTTGTAACAACGATCGAATCAATGGTCGTTTGAACGGGCTTGTTTCCGAGCTCCGCAAAGGCACCAAATGCCCTATACCCACGGACCAAATCATTGAACCCAACGCTCGCAAATATGAAAGGGGGATCCGGAAGCTGAGTCATTTCATTTAGGCGCTGGTTGATGATGGCAGTGGCCAGGTTTTCGACTATTGTTCTCCGATAGTCTGCCCAGGTAATAATTGGTTTTGATCTTTCAACATTGTATAAAATGCTCAGCTGCTTGTTTGTCTCTTCTTTATCCGTAACAACCATACTCTCATCGGCGACTCTTGTTTTGATTGCAGTGATGGGTGGCCTGGGCTGTTCCGGTGCCGGGTTTTTAAAGCCGCTAAAATGGCGAATTATTTCCTTTTCTGCTTCCGCAGGATCAAGGTCTCCTACCACAATCACAGCCATCAGATCTGGACGGTACCACGTCTTATAGAATCTCCGGAGTGATTCGGGTTTAAAGTGCTGGATAATTTCATCCTTCCCAATTGGAAGTCGGCTAGCATATTTTGAATTGTTAAGTAACCGGGGAAAATATTTCTTCAACATTCTTTCATTGGCACCCTTCCCCAGTCTGCTTTCTTCCAGCACGACACCCCTTTCTTTATTTATTTCATTTGTATCCAATAAAGCGTGACCTGCCCAATCTTCCAGGATGGTGAATCCCTTGTCAACTTTTCCAGTATCATCGGAAGGTATGGGAAGAATATAAATGGTCTCGTCAAACCCCGTCGAAGCATTCAGGTCCGCTCCGAATTGCACTCCAATTGATTGCAGGTAACTCACCAATTCATTTTTAGGAAAATGAAATGAACCATTGAAATTCATGTGTTCCATCATATGAGCCAGGCCTTGCTGATCAGAATCTTCGAGGATAGAACCAGCATTGACAACCAAACGCAGTTGCACTTTGTTCTCAGGCTTACGATTTCTCCGGATATAATAAGTAAGGCCATTTGGCAGCCTTCCTATTCTTACCTGGGGGTCGACAGGAATTTTATCGGATAGTCCAAATTGAGCAAATACCTCCTTGGAAAAAAAAGTGGAAAAGACAGTCAGAACAAAAAAATGAATTAGCAAAGCCCGGATAATCTTCATATAAAACGATTTTCAGATTAATTACTTGTTCCTATATGTGAGTTCTCCTTGAAACCATACCTGCTATTTCAGCACCTCTGTAATGGGCACGCCGATGCATCCGCTTGGCATTTGGATATGTAGTAACGCAGCGATGGTTGGCGCAATGTCCGTCATGTGTACCAAATGATTAGATTTTCCCTGAGCAATATTCCATCCCATGAATATAAGAGGTATATGTGCGTCATAGGGATTCCAGGTTCCATGTGTCGTTCCTGTTCTTGCGTAAGATTCCAGCCATCCTGAATGATAAATCACCTGTACCGACCCACTTCGTTTAAAGTAATATCCGTTTGTTACCATGGTTTTTATTGGCTCAGGTAGATTTGATTCTGCTATTCTTGATAGATCGACAGCATTGTTTACTGATCGCTCGCGGAGAAGCAAATCAATCGTCGTCCTTTTTATCGCATCGAAATCGAGATGCTTGTCATTTATCTTTCTTAAATCAAAATTGAGTTGATAGTTCAATCCTGACAGAATTAATTTAGGATCACCGAATTTTGAATTCAGTGCACGATTGAGATCGTCTACGAGGTATTGCGCTGTAAATAATTCTCCCGGCAGATTATGCTTTTGCATAAACCCAATCGAATGAGCAGCACCGTGATCGGCGGTAAGAAAGACCAGCCATTGACCCTTCCCGATTTTATCATCTAATAAAGAAAAGAATTTAGCAAGATCCTGATCGAGCCTGAGATAAGTATCCTCTATCTCGACAGAATTCGGTCCGAACATATGTCCCACATAATCGGTGGATGCACAATTGATGGTTAAAAAATCTGTGGCCGGTCCTTGCCCCAATTGGTACCCATCTATGACCCTGGCAGCAAATTCCAATGTAAGCGTATTTCCAAATGGCGTCGTTCTGAAGACTCCGGGTGATTTCTGGTATAAATCTTTGATCCGATGAGGAAAAACAGGTGCATTTTCTCCTGGAAGTCTTCCTTCATAAGGATTATTATCAGGATCACTCTGTTTGTAAGTATTGATCGGGTACAGGGTGTTCCAATCATTCTTGATCAAACTCAGTATTCTTTTTTGTTCGTTGAATTTATATACCCATGAAGGCAATTCTTTCATGTAATAGGAACTTGATATGAAATTGCCACTCGCATCATCCAGCCAGAACGCCCCATTGGCCGAATGACCTGCGGGCAGGATTGCCGCCCTGTCTTTCAACGAAACTCCCACTACTTTCGATTGAAAATTGGTTGCCATGCGCAGTTCGTCAGTGACAGTTGTGACAAGCAGATTGCGAGGGGACATTCTGCCATCCTCAGCATTTTCGGCACCCAGGCTCTGAACCGAACTATCCCCGGTGCAGTACACTCTTGTACCAGTGAGCTGGTCAATCCATTCATTGCTTGTAATGCCGTTGATTGCAGGTACTGACCCTGTAAAAATGCAACTATGCCCGACCGCTGTAAAGGAAGGGACATAATTGATCATTGTATTTTCGAACGAATATCCCTCCTGCAAAAGCCTTCTGAATCCTCCGTTTCCATATCGATCATAGAACCTGTACAAATAATCCCAGCGCATCTGATCTACCACGATTCCGAGCACAAGCTTTGGCCTGTTGATAGTTTGCTGGGCATAGCCCGATAAAATAAATATTGAAAAACAAAGAACAGCGAACCACTTCTTCATTATTATTAGATTTTCAACAAAAGTATTTTAAACGGTCCACTTGTATTGGAATAATTGATAAATGTGATGATCCATTAATGGTGGGAGCGATTTAAATCGAGTAGGCATTCATGTAATCACCTAGATTGACCCGTTCAAAGAAAGTATCCTGATCTTCATGGAGTTTGAGCGTTTTAGGGTTTGCCCTTTAGGTCAAATGCGTTATTTTTGCGGCAGTTTTCAACTGTAAATTAATTAGCTAATGGCAGACATTTTCGAACGATTGATTAAACACTATGGCCCGATCGGCCAGCATAGAGAAAGAGCTCATGGATATTTTGCTTTTCCAAAATTGGAAGGTGAGATTAGCAGCAGAATGAAGTTCCGGGGAAAAGACATGATCGTATGGAGTCTGAATAATTATCTTGGACTCGCGAACCATCCCGAAGTCCGTGCTACCGATGCAGAAGCAGCATCCCAATTTGGACTTGCTACGCCAATGGGCGCCAGGATGATGAGTGGAAATAGCAATTATCACGAACAATTAGAAAAAGAATTAGCTTCTTTTGTCATGAAGGAAGATACGGCCCTGTTGAATTACGGATACCAGGGAATGGTTAGTATTATCGATGTTCTTTGCGGCAGGCATGACGTAGTAGTTTATGACGCGGAATGCCACGCATGCATTATTGATGGCCTTCGCTTACATCCGGGACATCGATATGTCTACAAGCACAATGATGTTGAAGATTTCGAAAAGCAAATTCAAAGAGCTTCTGCGCTTATAGAAAAACAAAAAGCAGGAGGCATTTTGGTTATTACGGAAGGAGTGTTCGGAATGGCTGGCGACCAGGGAAGGTTAAAAGAAATCGCAGCTTTAAAAGACAAATATCAGTTTCGTTTATTGGTAGACGATGCTCATGGATTTGGCACATTGG
>PSRA01000116.1 GCA_003175695.1 Bacteroidota bacterium
AACGACCCTATTTTGAAAACTATTAAATCGTTCGTCATGAAAACGTTGTCTAAACTCGTATCCACCAGTAGCATTTCTCTGCTGGTTATAACTTCCCCGGTCCTCATTTCGGGAAGTCATAAGAAAATCAACGTATCGAGTAACGCCACAACTGTCTCTGCTGCTACTCATTTATCTTTTAGTACAAACAACACATCAAATCGTAACCTAAACACGGCAAATTTTGTTGCAGCTGCTACCAGCACAGCTGTTTCTGAAAAGAAAGCTGACTTTGCCATGAATGCTGCAGCCAAAAAGGCATTTGAAGTGAAGATGGTGATCCTGGAAGCATCCAGTATTTATGATTCGATGAGGTTAAACAGGAGCGGCTTGAACCAGAAGGCATTTGAATATGCGTGGAGAGGATATCATAACCTGGTTAAAAATGGTTCTTTGAACAAAACCAATGTGTTGACGATTTGTGACTTCACTCAATCATCCCGCAATAAGCGTATGTATATTATAGATGTTCAAAACAGAAAGCTATTGATGAGAACTTATGTTTCTCATGGAATGAATTCAGGTGTTGATTATGCTACTTCTTTTTCTAACAGACCTGAGTCATTCAAAACCAGCCTCGGATTCTATGTTACATCAAAGACTTATGTGGGAAGAAATGGACTTTCTTTAAAAATGACTGGTCTGGAAAAGGGATATAATAGCCTGGCCTCAAAAAGAGGAATTGTGATTCACGGATCTGATTATATCACCTCTGAATATTTGAAGAATAATGGTGAAATGGGAAGAAGCCTGGGATGTACTGCAATTCCTACCCAGGTGAATGCAAAGGTGATCAAGACGATTAAGAATGGTAGTTGCTTCTTCATCTATCACCCAACTAAAAAATATCTCGCTCAATCCACGATTATTAATGGATAAGAACATATTTATATAAGTGATTTTATAAAGGGGTAGTCTAATATGCTGCCCCTTTATTGATTAAAGATGACCTTGGTTTCAAATTAATTGCGCACCCAATCCAAATCCTAACAACATGAACCGTAGCCTGTCAACCCTTTTGGCCATTTTCTTCCTTGCCGGCCAAACACATGGGCAAGCACCTGACCCCGTTCTCAATCTTTACGCTAATCAATACGAACAAGAAAAAGTTCACATTCATTTTGATAAAGATGCCTATCTGCCAGGCGAAACGATTTGGATGAAGGCATATATCATGGCAGGTTCAAAACCTTCTACGATAAGTAAAAGCATCTATTTTGATTGGACAGATGTCAATGGTAATCTTCTTTCGCATAGTATTGCTCCGATAATTGAAAGTGGGGCAAGCAGTTCATTTGCGATACCGCCGGCAATGAGTGGGGGAGTTGTTCACGTAAAGGCTTATACGAAATGGATGCTGAATTTCGACAGTACCTTTTTATATAACAAAGACATTGCGGTTTTGTCCTATTCCGATGGAAATGTGTTTCCTGACAAACATTTTATCAACCTTCAATTTTTTCCTGAAGGAGGTGACCTGGTAAATGGCCTCTCGTCTGTTCTTGCTTTTGAAGCGATCGACCAACACGGGCGGTCGGTGAATATCAAGGGTGCCATCAAGACAGGCAAATATGAAATGGTTGATTCATTTTATACGTCTCATGAAGGCATGGGCAGCGTAAACTTTAGACCTGCCGCCAACGAAACCTATACTGCTTACTGGCGGGATGAATTTGGTGAGAATCATAGCACACCTCTTCCCCTAGCTAAATCTTCCGGAGCAATCATCCGAATTCACGCACCACATGATAATGCTATTCACTTTCAGCTTGAAAGACTGGCAGACTGTCCGGAGAATTTTAAATCGCTCACTGTAATTGGCACCATGCAGCACCAGGTCGTTTACAAATCAACGATCGAACTGAGCGCAAAAACTGCCATGGACCAGTCCATAGATATGAACTCATTGCCGAGTGGCACAATGCAATTGACTTTGTTTGATTCACACATGATGCCCTTTGCAGAAAGAATGATTTTTGTCAATTCGCATCAACATCAGTTCACAGCTCGTTTGAATAAAGATGCTATCAATTTTAATAAAAGAGGAAAAAACGAGATATCAATAGAAATTCCGGACACCTTGACAACTAACCTTTCGGTGTCAGTCACGGATGGCGGACTTGCTGTTGACAGCACAAATAATATCCTCAGTGATTTACTATTGAGTAGTGATGTTAAAGGGAGCATTATCAATCCTTCGCGATATTTTTTATCAAAGAATGACGAATCCGCAGGACTTGATCTGGTCATGCTAACGCATGGATGGAGAAGGTATAAATGGGAAGATGTCATTGCCGGAAAACTGCCTGCCGTAAAATACCAGGCAGATACAGAATACATGTCGCTCAAAGGACAGATTTTGCCTAATTCAAATACTTACAATTCCAGTGATTCTATTGCCTTATTGTTCATCGCAAAAGACAGGAAGAAACATCTCACGAACTTACCTATTTCATCCAATGGAACTTTTATTCAAAAGGGCGTATTCTTTTACGACTCTATGCAGGTTGTTTACCTCATCAACCATATTGGCCGGTTGAATACCAATACTTCGGTTAATATTCAAACCAGTTTATTGCCGCCTAGCCTTCCTTTGATTCGTGCGGGTGAAGCTGACTTTCAATGGAACAGAATACCTGAAGTAATCCTGGAAAAAGAAAATGGAGGTTTGATTATGGAATTAAACAATTATGCCAGGCAGGCTGCAGGTATTACTTACGCTTTCACACCGGTAAACAGGGGCGATCAGGCAAAAGGCGAAAATGCTGCCCACTATCTTCAGACGAATTTTGCAGATTTGAGATTTCCTACTGGAGTGAAAGAAAGAAATGATGCCGTTCCAACGGAAAGTAGGTTTGCATCTTATTCCGCTAACAATACGCAGCTTCAAAATGCTCCGGCCAGCAAAAGCAATGTTAATCTGTCGGTCGATGGAAACCTGGTTACACTTGATGAATTGAAACAGCTGAGCATGAAAGAAGTTCTTTACATAAAATTCTTGCAGAAAACTTCGCCTAAAGATTTGCCTACCCTTTTAATTTCAACGAGACAATCCATTGATCAAAACACAGTGATGAACAACAAGACTGGATTTGCTATTGTTAGCGGTTATTCGCCATTAAAGGAATTTTGTTCAACGCAATATGCAGACAATGCCGAAGACCATGAAGCGACTGATTTCAGGTCCACACTTTATTGGAACTCAAGGATCATAGTTGACAAGGATCACAGAAAAGTGAAGTTGGTATTCTACAATAATGATGTTACTAATAGGTTCCGGGTTGTGATTGAAGGAATGAATAAGGCGGGTAAACTGGTGCGCGTGGAGGAATTGATAAAATAGTCGGTTAGCCCACTGTTAATTCATCCGCGAATGCCCTGGAACACATAATTTTTAATGAATCATTTACGTTAACCATTAAACCTATCTCTTATGATGAGCGTGGAATTGACATTGAATGTGCTAAGCCTTATTGTTATAATACTCGGTTCTGTCCTTGCTGGTTATGCCTTGAAAAACGGGCAATTAAGGAAGAAGCAGGTTAAGATCAAGGAATTAAAAAATGAAATAGTTTTCAATCATCATCACATTCTGGAACTGGAAAAGGATTGTGTGAGGTTGGAATCCCAAGTAAAGACAACACAAGCTCCTGTTTTAACGCTTAAAACCTCGAACAAGGATTTTTTGGATGACAACCAGCGAGTATCTGATGGATCTATGTAGGTAGTAAAAAAGTATTGCATTTCAAAGATTAAATCCCAGAGTCTTGATCCCTCTGAGTACTTATTCTTTGATGTAAACGATACCGTTGAATATGGCAGTGAGTTCACCATTTTCCTTTTCGATACTTACTTCATAGACACCTATCCTGTTGGTTCTGCTTTTTTCGCGGGCAGTGGCAATGATTGTATCTCCCGTTTTTAAAGATTTGATATGTGTGATAGATGTTTCCAATGAAACTGCCAGTTTGCCTCGGCTATTTGATGCAAATGCGAGCGCACTGTCTGCCAGGGAAAAGCTGATTCCACCATGGGCAATATCAAATCCATTGCACATTTCCTTCCTTATCAACATTCTTAATTTGCAAAATCCCTCTGCTGCCTCCAATCGTTCAATTTTCAGCCACTGACTAAAAAAATCTTTCTCCATCATAGCATCCATGATGGCAACCGGATCCGACGAGTTGAAATGCATGTGACGAATATTACTGAAGGTTAATGTTTGAATCTATTTTCCGCTAAATTTTGCTTGTCTTTTTTCTATGAATGCATTCACTCCTTCTTGGTAGTCATCTGTGGCTCCTGCTTTTTGCTGTCCCACATTTTCGGCTTCAAGTTGTTCGTCGAGAGAATTTGTGAATGAGCTGTTCAATGCCTGTTTGGTTAATGCCAGGCCTTTTGTTGGCATTTGAGACAGCCTTTCCGCCAGGCCCATGGAGGCAGATGCGAATTCTTCATCTTCAAAAACCTTGAAGATCATGCCGCAATCCACAGCTTCTTTTGCACTGAGTTTGTCGCCCAACATCATAAGCGCAGAAGCTTTTTGCCATCCAATCAATCGTGGTAAAAAATATGTTCCTCCGCTATCGGGTATTAATCCAATTTTTGAGAAGGCCTGAATAAAAGAAGCTGAACTTGATGCAACTACTACATCGCAGCATAAAGCAATGTTCGCGCCTGCACCGGCTGCTACTCCGTTTACAGCAGCCACGATGGGTTTTTCTATTTTCCTGATTCGTTTAATAATGGGATTGTAATATTCTTCCAATATATTTTTAAATCCTCGCATATCCGGCCCTGTTACCTCTGACAAATCCTGCCCAGCACTGAACGCTTTCCCGGCTCCTGTCAGATAGATGCAACGAATTTGAGAATTCGACGCACATTCATCGAGTTTTTCCTGAAGCTGGATGGCCATCTCTCCTGTAAATGCATTGAGTTTGTCCGGACGATTCAATGTAATGACAGCGACTGCATTTTTTTTATCGAGAAGTATCTGGGAATTATTCATGGCAGCTTTGTCTTTGCAGAATACAAGTTAAAGAAATAAACTAGTGGCATTTAAAATAATCGAAGGGTTCAAGGCAATCATTGCATTGATACAAAGCTTTGCAAGGGGTAGAACCAAACTGGCTGATCAACCTGGTGTTATAAGATTGGCACAAAGGGCACTGAATGGCTTCCTGTTCGTGGAATAGTGCCGGTTTACAGGTATGCTGTTTAGGTGTTGGCGGGGCAATACCATAAGATAAGAGCTTGTTTTTTCCTTCTTCACTGATCCAATCGGTTGTCCAGGCGGGAGAAAGAACGATGGTTAACTTATGATTCTTATATCCATGCTCTGACAAGCATTTCCTGATGTTAGTCTGAATCATTTCCATGGCCGGGCATCCACTATAGGTGGGTGTTATAATCACTTCAAGATCTTCACCATCAATTTTGACATCACGCACAATTCCAAGATCCATCACTGAAAGAATGGGGATTTCAGGATCGTTTATTTCATTCAATAACTGGATTATTTCTTCTTTGATTGCCATATATTGAAAATTCAATCCGAGGATACCCTCGTTTACCACTCGCTGTCAGGATATGCTCTCTGCATAAACTGCATTTCTGCCAGAATATAGCCTAGTTGTTCTGTATGCCGCCCTTCCTTTCCAAATAGTCCCTGCCAAAGCTTTTCTTTCAATTTTTGTGTTGGCAATGTCGCTTCCTCAAAAACTGCCTCCATTTTTTCTTTCCATCTCGGTTGAATGAGAGTTAGATCTATACCAACGCCGTGTTTTGCTGCCTCTAGCTCGTAAGAAGCTGGTATAAAAAGTTCTTCTGTAAATTTTGACAATTCATCAATTGCGTTTATCATCCTGTTGTGGCTTTCTTCAGTTCCGTCGCCGAGCCTGATCACCCATTCGCTGCTCCACTTCAAGTGATAGGCGACCTCCTTTGCAGCTTTTTCGCTTATCGCAGCCACCTGCTTATCGGCACTCAGCTGAAGACCTTCAAATAGAAAAGACTGGTACAGGCTAAAAAAAAATTGACGGAGAATAGTCTTTGCCCAATCCCCATTTGTCTGTTCAACCAAGAGACAATTCTTAAAATCCCAGGCATCACGCAAAAAGGCAAGGGAATCCTCTGTTACGGTTTTTGAATTTACAACGCGATCAGGATACTCGTTTATTTTCTTCGCAGCATATTGATAAAAATTTCTTGCCTGTCCGATAAGATCCAGGGCAATGTTAGAAATGGCAATATCCTGCTCAAGAATTGGCCCATGACCCGTCCACTCACTATTGCGATGCCCGAGTATCAACGCGTTGTCTGCCAGGTGCAACAAGAATGGTTCCATGAATCCGGATGACGGATCCTGGATGGGGGAATCCTTCTTTTTGTTTACAACAGGCACAAATAATTTATTAAATCAAAGGAGAAAAATTTTCTATTTGACATTCCCGTCTCTTTTCATTACATGTTCTTTAGCTCTTCGGGCAATTTATAAAATGTAGGATGCCGGTAAATCTTGTCATTTGCCGGATCATATAATGATGGCCCTTCAGATGGATTGGAAGCATGGATATTTTTGCTCTCAACCACCCAGATGCTGACTCCTTCCATCCTACGTGTGTAAACATCTCTCGCATTTTCAATGGCCATTTGCGCATCTGCGGCATGCAGACTTCCCGCATGCTTATGATCTAATCCTTGTTTGCTCCGGATAAAAACTTCCCAAAGCGGCCAATCATTTGATGACATATGAAAATTTTTAAGTGAACAATCTTGTGATTTATATCTTCTCTTTGTCAGGCAACTTTTCTTTGCTCTTTTTCTTTCTTCTTGTTCGCATATTCAAAAGCCGCTTGCCTGACCCAGGCGCCTTCTGCGTCGGCCTTGATTCGTGCGTCAAGCCTTTCCTTATTGCAGGGCCCATGTCCATTCACGACGTTCCAGAATTCTTCCCAGTTGATGGGACCAAAATCGTAATGATTTTTTTCAGGATTCCATTTGAGCTCCGCGTCCGGAATCGTCATACCGAGGATTGTGCATTGTTCGGCACAAACATCAATGAATTTCTGTCTCAGTTCGTCGTTGGTGAAACGCTTGATCCTCCATTGCATGCTTTGAGCAGTATGTGGCGATGATTCGTCGCTTGGTCCGAACATCATGACTGCGGGCCACCACCAGCGATTTATAGCATCCTGGCACATGCGCTTTTGCGCCTCCGAACCGCGACTAAGTGTAAGCAAAATCTCAAAACCCTGGCGCTGGTGAAAACTTTCTTCCTTGCAGATGCGGATCATTGCTCTTGCATAAGGGCCATAGGAAGCTCTGCAAAGCGGGACCTGATTCATGATGGCGGCACCATCCACGAGCCAGCCAATGGCTCCGATATCTGCCCAGGTTAAAGTCGGATAATTAAAAATCGAAGAATATTTGGCCTTTCCACTATGTAGTTGGGCGATCATCTCCTCGCGGGTGATGCCGAGTGTTTCTGCTGCAGAATACAGGTAAAGACCATGTCCCGCCTCATCCTGCACCTTGGCTATTAAGGTAGCCTTTCTTCGTAATGAAGGCGCCCGGGTGATCCAATTGCCTTCTGGTAGCATGCCAACAATTTCGCTGTGAGCATGCTGCGACATCTGTCGGATCAAGGTCTTTCGATAGGCATCAGGCATCCAATCTTTTGGTTCAATCCGGATTTCTTCATCTATTTTGTCCTGGAAAATCCTTTCCAAATGTTCTTCTGCCATGCATTGAATTTGTAAGCAAAGATAGATTTTTTCCTAAAAGAAAACTAACAACTGTTAGTTTTTAACCAGGCTTTTTGAGCGCCTCTTTAACTAATGAGCCTCAGATAGTAAGAACGGAAAATTCGTCGATTATGTATTTGTAAGATTCCTAAGATATACCTAAATATCTGGTCCTGGGCACATTCTCTCATCCGAACGTTTCGCCTTTCGCATATTTTTGCAGCTGAAAAAAATTTTAATGAAGATTCTTCCATTTATCTCGTCTGTTTGCCTCTCATTTTTTCTCCTTTCCTGTGCCAAAGGAAAAGCTATCGATAATGGTGGTGGTCAAACTAGTTCACCCAGTGCCTTATCCATGAGTTACTGGGTGACCAGGGGAGATCAATCCCAATTGTTGAAAAGACAAAACGACCTTGTTTTTGGAAGGCAGGCGAATAACTATTTATTTATCGATGTGGATTCCACTCAATCATTTCAAACGATTGATGGTTTTGGTTATACGTTAACGGGCGGAAGCGCCAGCGTCATCAATGCCATGGATGTCGCTTCTAAATCTGCGCTGTTGCAGGAATTATTTGGAAGTGATAGTTCTTCAATTGGTATCAGTTATCTCAGGTTATCTGTGGGTTCGTCGGATCTGAATGCTTCCGTGTTCTCTTACAATGATCTGTCGGCAGGGCAAACAGATACGCTATTGAAATCTTTTAACCTTGGTCCGGATACCATTGATCTGATCCCCATACTTAAGCAAATTCTGACGATTAACCCATCAATAAAAATTATCGCCACTGCCTGGTCGGCACCGGCATGGATGAAGAGCAATGACAGCACTATGGGCGGAAGTCTTCTTCCTCAATATTTTTCTACATATGCAAATTATTATTTCCGTTATATCCAGGAGATGAAAGCAAGAGGTATTACAATCGATGCCATAACTCCGCAAAATGAGCCACTGAATCCAAATAACAATCCAAGTATGGTCATGCTGGCTCCCGATCAGTTGAATTTTATTAAGAATTACCTGGCGCCCGCTCTTCAGTCAGCAGGACTGAATACTAAAATTGTGTTGTATGATCACAATTGTGACAGGCCCGACTATCCGCTTTCCATTTTGAGTGATGCCCAGGCAAGGGCGGCAGTAGATGGGTCTGCTTTTCATCTATATGCGGGTGATATTAGTGCGCTTAGTCAGGTGCACGATGCATATCCGGACAAGAACCTTTATTTTACTGAGCAATACACTTCCTCCAGCGGTAATTTCGGTGGTGATCTCGCCTGGGCCGTGAAGAACGTGATCATTGGGTCAATGAGAAATTGGAGCAGAAATGCCTTGGAATGGAACCTGGCCAATGATCCTTCATTTGGTCCCCATACACCAGGCGGCTGCACGACTTGCAAGGGCGCACTAACGATAGGAGGAAATTCAGTTACCAGGAATGTCGGCTATTATATAATAGCCCATGCTTCGAAATTTGTTCCGGCAGGATCAGTTCGTATCTATAGTAGTCCGCCGGTAGGTGGATTGCCCAATGTCGCTTTCAAAACACCAGATGGTAAGAAGGTATTGATCGTGGAGAACGACAATTCCCAGGCCGTCTCTTTTAATATTCGGCATGCTGGATCATGGGTTACTGCGAGCTTGCCCGCTGGAGCAGTAGGAACTTTTGTTTGGTGAGATTAATTCTTCATGTCAAAGTCGATCATCACGGATTCCGACTCGGGATGAGATTGGCAGGTTAGGATAAATCCTGCCTCTAATTCGTCAGGTTCGAGTGCATAATTCGTATCCATCTTCACCTTTCCCTCTATCAATTTTGCGCGGCAGCTTGCACAAACGCCTCCCTTGCAGGAAAAGGGTAAATCGGCGCCTTCTCGCAGCGCAGCATTCAGAATTGAATCGCCTTGCTGGGAGAGTTCAAAATCAAATGTGATTCCGTCAATCTTAATTGCGACCTTACTCTTTTTCTCTGTTGAAACGGCGCTGTAATTTCCTTTCTTCGTTTGCAGATTAGCGTAAGTTATTTGACCTGGAACAGTAAAGAGTTCGAAATGAATTTTTTTCCTTTCGACCCCGTGGGCTTCCAGCCAGTCCCGGATGCTAAAGATCATTGACTCCGGACCGCAAATAAAAAATTCATTGATGTCTTCTAGTGAAATAAGGTGTTTGAACAAGACTTCGCATTTATCAGTGTCGATTCTTCCCTGGCTGATGGGTGCATCCATTTTTTCCCGGGTCAATGTATGATGAACATTGAACCGGTCCATATAATAATTTTTCAAAGCCTCTATTTCTTCTTTGAAAATGATGGAATTGCGATCACGATTTCCATAAACCAGCGTGAATTCGCTGTTAGGTTCTGTTGCCAGCGTAGTCTTGATAATTGAAATTACGGGCGTGATGCCACTGCCTGCAGCAAATGCGAGGTATTTCTTTTTGTTTGAGGCGTCAAGCCTGGTGAAAAATTGCCCTGTTGGAGGCAACACATCAAGACTATGATTTTTTATGAGACCCCGGAATGCGTAGTTCGAAAATTTTCCACCTTTAATTTTTTTCACAGCTATCCTCAATTCATTTTCCAGGGGACTACTGCAAATGGAATAGGAGCGCCGGACATCTTCGCCATCAATCCGGGTTCTGACCGTAATGTTTTGCCCCTGGATATATTGAAATTCCTCCTTACACTCCTCAGGAATCTCGAAAGATATGGAGAGACAGTCCGGTGTTTCTTCCCGGATATCCTTGATTTTCAAATTGCGGAAATGCGTCGCCATCGGTAATTGATTGTCACATGATCACTTTAACAGGTTCGGGCTATTTCTTCAGGCCTTCAATCAGGTATTTGACCATGTTGGTCTCCAGGATTTCTGCGCTTATATGTTTCCGTGATCTCTGCCATGATTCGATGCCGCTAATGGCTGAAAGAATGGTCAGCACAGCTACATACGGGTCAATTTGCTTCATCTCACCGCGTTCCATTCCCTGTCCAATCAGATCTGCCAGGCTTTTGCGGTAGTTCCTTCTTTGATTCAGGAAATTGGACAAATAGGGTTCAGGAAGATGGCGCCACTCATGATCAGAAATATAAACGTATTCATATTGATCCATCATCATCCGGATATGAAAGCGGATGATCATTTCAATTTTTTTCAATGTAAGTTCCTGGCTTGCTTCGACAGCATCCAGATGCGATATGAATTCGTTTGCCACGCGAAAGCAAATGGCCTGCAAAATCTCTGATTTCGATTGGATGTGATTATACAGACTGGCAGCTTCTACTCCCACATTTTCTGCAAGGTCGCGCATGGAGGCAGCTCCAAATCCCTTCTCCTGAAAAAGTTTGGAAGCCTTTTCAATAATGACTTCTTTTTTTGTGCTGTTTTTTCTTCCCCGGATTTTAGCCATAGCAGGGAGCAAATATAGCGATAAAAACTAACAGTCGTTAGTTGTTATTTCAGCGACGGCATCTTTTGCGCGGCTAACAAGATTATTAATCATGCCTTACACCTGGGTGTAGGACGGGTCATTTTATTTCCGCTCCCACGCCATCTAATCGGAATTTCATGTAGGTTTGCACGATTTTTTTCGCAAGGAAGCGAATTGAACTTCAACCAAATAACATGTCATTAATTGTAGTTGGCACTATGGCGTATGATGCTATAGAAACGCCATTTGGAAAGACAGAAAAGATCATCGGAGGCTCGGCAGTGTACGTCGCATACGCAGCGTCGAATTTTGTTCAACCCATTAACCAGGTTTCTATCATCGGATATGATTTCGAAAAAAAGGAATTAGAGTCATTGAAAGAAAGAGGAGTGAGCCTTGAGGGCGTAGAAGTAGTGTCGGACAAGAAATCTTTCTTCTGGAGCGGAAAATATTACCTGGACATGAATAGCCGGGATACATTGGTTACGGATCTAAATGTGTTGGCCGATTTTAATCCCGTCGTCCCGGACCGCTACCAGGGTAGCGAATTCGTTATGCTGGGCAACCTCGCGCCAAGGACTCAAATCAATGTGATTGAGCAGTTGAAAGAAAGGCCGAAGCTAATTGCCATGGACACAATGAATTTTTGGATGGAAACTGCCATGGATGACCTCAAAATAGTCTTAAAAATGGTGGATGTATTGCTCATAAATGATAGTGAAGCAAGACAATTGAGCGGCGAATATTCATTGGTGAAAGCAGCCAAAGCAGTCATGAAGATGGGGCCACGTTATCTTATAATCAAAAAAGGAGAACACGGGGCTTTACTATTCCACAACGACAATGTTTTCTTTGCGCCGGCATTGCCATTGGAAAGTGTTTTTGATCCCACTGGAGCCGGTGATACTTTCGCCGGTGGTTTTATGGGCTACCTGGCCAAAACAAAGGATATTTCCTTCGAAAACATGAAGACTGCGATAATTTTTGGATCCGCATTGGCTTCTTTTTGTGTTGAAAAATTTGGTACTGAGAGATTGAAAGAAATTAGCCATGCGGATATAGACGACCGGGTCAAGCAATTTGTAGACCTGGTCAATTTTGATATTGCACTGGTATAATCCGTTCATCAGCATTTTTTTTTCTTCTTCACAAATATTGAATTTTCATGTCGGGTTTTGCCTATTTTTCGAGATTGCAAAGCTTGATTAATGAAAAACAACAAATTCCTTGTAACGGCAATCAGCATCCTGGTTCTGGCCGCCTGTCATTCTGCTGATACAAAGGTTAGCACGCGCCAATTTATCGAAACCTCGGATATGGATTCTTCCGTCAGGCCGGGGGATAATTTTTATCTGTTCGTGAATGGTGCGTGGATAAAGAAAACACCCATTCCCGCCACAGAATCGGAGGTCGGTGGTTTCCTGGATCTATATAACAGGACAAAAGATAGTCTCCACTATATTTTAGATTCCTTATCAAAACATGAACAATCGGTCGGTAGCCTCGAACAAAAGGTCGGCGATTTTTATGCAACAGGTATGGATTCTCTCACAATCGAGAAACGCGGCTCCGAACCCGTAAGACCCTACCTGCTAAAAGTAGATGCCATTAAGGATGCGGCTGATATCATGCAATATGTTGCCGATCGCCAAACAGAGAACCATGGAATACTGTACGGAACGGGAACGGCTCCTGATGACAGCAACAGTGCCATCAATATTGCCGTTTTTACCCAGGGTGGGCTAGGTCTGCCTGACCGGGACTATTATTTCAAGAAAGACTCTGCGACGCTGAACGTTGTGAAAGCTTACCAGAACTATGTTAAGAAATATTTTCAACTGATGGGGGATGACCCGAAAACGGCAGAAAGAAATATGTTGGTAGTTTATGATCTTGAAAAGCAAATGGCGGGAAGTCATAAAACCAATGTTGAATTGAGGGATCCAAAGGCAAATTATCATCGTGTGGCAGTTGCTGACCTGGACAAAAAGATGCCACACTTTGGATGGAAGACAACCTTGCACAATTTAGGATTGACGGTTGATACTGTGAATGTGCAGCAACCCGAATTCTTTAAGAAGTTAAATGAGTTACTGCAAAGCGTTCCAATTTTTTCATGGAAGGAATATTTACGCTTTCATACTTTAGACGTATTTGGTAATGGGTTAAGCAGCGATTTCGTAAACACAAAATTTGACTACTATGGAAAAGCATTGAACGGTCAGCAGGAAATGAAACCGAGATGGGACAGGATCGCGGGAGCCACTGATGCATTCCTGGGAGAAGCTCTGGGACAGATCTACGTAAAAAAATATTTTACCGAAGATGCGAAAAAAAGAATGCTTGAACTGGTTAATAATCTTCAAACAGCCTTTGATGCCCGAATTGCAAAACTGGATTGGATGAGTGGCGAAACTAAAGCCAAGGCAAAGGAAAAATTGCACGCTTTCCTCAAACAAATCGGATATCCGGATGTGTGGAGAGATTATAGCAAGGTAAAGATTGACAAGAACAAATTTTTTGAAAATCGAGTATCTGCGTCACAAAATGAATACGCATTTCAACGATCCAAAATTGGTAAGCCGGTTGACAGGTCAGAATGGGACATGACTCCACCGACGATTAATGCCGGATATTATCCTACGTACAACAGGATCGTATTTCCGGCGGGCATCCTCCAATTTCCCTTCTTTGACATGAATGCCGATGATGCAGTGAATTACGGTGGCATTGGCATGGTTATCGGACATGAAATCACTCACGGATTCGATGACCAAGGCTCACAATATGATAAGGAGGGTAATCTGAAAAATTGGTGGAGCAAAGAAGACAGCGTAAAATTTGCTGCTAAGACAAAATTGGTCGTTAATGAATACAATCAGTTTATTGCAATTGACACCATGCACATAAATGGAGCGTTAACTTCCGGGGAGAATATAGCAGATCTTGGAGGCATCAGCATTGCTTACGATGCATTCAAGTTAACCAAGGAGGGACAAGATACTACTAGGATTGATGGATTTACTCCTGATCAGCGATTTTTCATCTCTTATGCGCAGATAAATAAAGAGAAGAAAAAAGATGAATTTTCAAGGATGCTGGTAAATATTGATCCGCACTCACCCGGTATCTGGCGGGTTAATGGCGTACTTTCAAATTTCACACCATTTTATCAGGCCTTTAATCTGAAACAGGGAGACAAAATGTATAAACCTGAAAATGAAAGAATCAAGATCTGGTAAATTCCAGACCTTGATCATTCTATAATTCCATCGATCACGATGTTATAACGGAAATGTATCCACGTTAAAGAATGCAGAAAGAGAGACAAGTACAGGCAGGAAATTGCGATCACGCGCTTAGCCATGGTCATAAGATAAGGTTAAAAAGAAATAAAAAATTTGGTCCGGATATCTTTGGTGACTATTTTTGCAGTCCTTATGACATTCATAATTAAGAATACAAAGCAAACAAAGAAGCAACTCCTCTACCGGGAAGGTGCATGATTGTTTTGTGTTTCAAAATAATAAAGGCCTTCCCGGATAGGGAAGGCCTTTGATTTTTTA
>PSRA01000218.1 GCA_003175695.1 Bacteroidota bacterium
GTGGCTCAAAAGTAGTATATTCGGACTAATTTGCCTAAACTCGACTTTGGATTTATGCATCGAATTGCAGAAAGCGAACTGATCATTAATAATTTGGGAGCCATCTACCACCTCAACCTTCGACCTGAAGAATTGGCAGATATTGTAATTACAGTTGGCGATCCTGACCGGGTGGAAGCGGTAAGCAAATATTTCGACAGCGTCGAACTAAAAAGACAACACCGAGAGTTTCGCACGCATACGGGCTGGTTAGGAAAAAAAAGGATATCGGTTCTATCGACCGGAATAGGGACCGATAACATCGATATTGTCTTAAATGAATTGGATGCCCTGGTGAATATCGATTTTGAATCCAGGTCGATAAAGACCACCACCAGGAAAATTAACATCATTAGAATTGGTACCGCAGGCTCTCTGCAGGCAGAAATTCCGGTCGATTCATTTGTTGTGTCGACTCACGGTTTGGGTATTGACAATCTGCTTAATTTTTACAGGCATGAACAGAATGAGGAGGAAAAGCAATTGCTTCAGTCGTTTGTTACTCAAACGCAATTACATAACCGATTTGCCAATCCTTATATAAGTGGTGCTTCCGCTCACCTGATAAAACATTTTGTCGATGGTTTTTCCAAAGGGATAACGGTTACCTGCCCTGGCTTTTATGGGCCCCAAGGTCGCATGTTAAGATTGGGGCTGAGTCATCCGGACCTGATTAGTCGGCTTACTCAATTCCGTTATGGTCAGCATATGATTTGCAATTTTGAGATGGAGACAGCGGGATTATATGGCTTGAGTAAGATACTTGGACACCATTGTGTCAGCCTGAGTGCGATTGTTGCCAACCGAGTTAGCAATCAATTTACAAAAGATGGCCAGGCCACGATTGAGCGCCTTATCGAAAAAACGCTGGATATTATTGATAGCAGCATTGTGATCGATGACTAGTTTATTAAATATTTCCGTTTTCACTCAGATGCAAAGCCGGATTAAATTAATTTTGCCATAATTTTTTCGATTTATGGACTTGAACAGACTGGACCTAGAATTCAAAGCTTGTAAGAACACATGAAAATACATTTTTATAAATACCAGGGTACGGGGAACGATTTTGTAATTCTCGACAATCGTCAGTGGAGCTATACTGCACTTACGATGGATAAAGTAAAATTTCTCTGTGACCGTCGATTTGGGATTGGAGCCGATGGATTGATGTTGATGAATCAAAAGACGGGTTTTGATTTCGAGATGAAATATTATAATGCTGATGGGCGTGAAAGCAGCATGTGCGGAAATGGTGGCCGCTGTATGGTCAAGTTTGCATATGACATGGGCATCCATAAAGGCAAATATTGCTTCCAGGCGGTCGATGGTCCACATGAAGCGGAAATAGATGATGACGGAACAGTGAATCTTCGCATGCAGGATGTGCATGAGATCAATGATTACCATAGCGATTTTATTTTAGATACAGGTTCACCACACTATGTAAAAGTTGTGAGTGACGTGATGGACTACGATGTGCTTCACAGAGGAATGGATATCCGATATAGCACGGATTTTGCAAAAGAAGGGATCAATGTAAATTTTGTCGAACAAAAAAGGCCGGATGAAATCATTGTTCGCACCTACGAGCGTGGCGTGGAAGATGAAACTTTGTCCTGCGGTACGGGTGTGACTGCAAGTGCAATCGTCTGCTATCACAATGAAATTGGTTTCAATGATGTAACTGTGCTTACCCGTGGTGGTAAGCTTGTAGTAAGGTTTGATAAGACAAATGAAAATTCTTTTCAGAATGTTTGGCTTTGCGGGCCGGCGGAGAAAGTTTTTGAGGGAGAGATTGAGTTAAAGCCTTAAGTAAAGCGGCAGTCGGCAGAATGAGAATTAAGGATTGGCAGGAATAAATCCCTATGTGCTGCAAAATAAAAACAGTTGATGTTTAATATTAGAGTTTACGGCATACTGTTAGGAAAAGACAAGCAAGTACTGGTATCAGATGAATTCATTCGCGGGAATTATTACACAAAATTTCCAGGAGGTGGTCTTGAATTTGGCGAAGGAACCAGGGATTGTCTCAAGCGCGAATTCAAAGAAGAAATGAATCTGGACGTGAAGGTGACGGATCATATCTATACTACAGACTTCTTTCAAATGAGTGCTTTCAATCCTAGCCATCAAATAATTTCCATTTATTATTTTGTAGAGGCTTTGGAATCAATCAAAGCCCCATTGCGCGACAGGCCTTTTGACTTTGATGCTCGTGAAATGAAAATGTATAAAGAAACGGGTGAGACTGAAACCTTTCGCTTTATAGAGTGGAGTAATTTTTCCGACCATAGTGTTACACTTCCTATTGATAAAGTGGTTGCTTCCATCATCAAGGAAAATCCTTAATCGCCCGTTCCAACAATATCGTATTCAGTCTTCTTTTGGGTTGGTTGGTGTATTCAGTGTTAATTGGAAGAATTTTAAGTCGAGCCATCTTCCGAATTTAAAACCTACTTGTTTGAAATGAGCCACTTCTTCAAAGCCGAATGATTGATGAAGCCGGATGCTACTTTCATTGGTAGCTTCTATGCTGGCAACAATTATATGCATATCACGTTGGACAGCGGCATCGATCAGGGGTGCAATCAGAAGTTTTCCGATACCCCTACCCCGACATCCATCGGCAACATAGACTGAATTTTCAACACTATACTTATATGCAGGCCATGCTCTAAATGGACCAAAAGAACTAAAGCCCATGATCTTTTTACCTTCTTCAGCTACAAAAACGGGATAGCCATCTTTTTGTTTCGATGCATACCATGACTGGCGCATCAGTAATGTGTGTGGATGGTATTCAAATACGGCTGTAGTGTTCTTTATAATATCGTTGTAGATACTTAGAAGGGCTTCTACGTCATCTTCTTTTGCCTGTCGGATTGTTATCATGCTGATTATTTTTTTCCTATTGACCTTTTCGCAACCTGCCTTCTTCCAGGTTGAGTGAAATTTTGGGAAGATTGGGAATGAGGCTGATGATCATTCCGGCTATGACCAGGAATATGGGATAAGAAATGCGAAGTTTATCACTTAGCAAGGCAAGCGTGGACAGTGCAAAAAGCAAGGCCAGAATAAAGAGCAGGTTATTTTCCATGAAAGCCGTTATAACAGTAGTGTGCAAGCGAAATCAAGCACCCGCCCAGGATAACTCAATGTCTAACCCTGAGTTTGTCAACCATTTCTTCACTGGCATCGTCGGCAGAGATGCCAAATCCGTTAACCAGTACGCCTTTTTGACCTTTGTTTGACTCAATCGCGTACACGATGGCTTCATCGGCGGGATCTGAGTCGCCTTCAAAGCGGTAAACTTCGGTAATTTCAAATTCCGAAGGTTTGAGAGAGACCGGTGTTGTATGACAGCTAATCTGATCGTGTTCCAGGTTAAAATCTATATTATATCCACGTTTTTTCAAACCATCCACAGCTTCAGAAATTGTATCGTAAGTATACATAAAGCAGAGATTTTCGTCCAGTCGACAATTGTTAGTTGATAGCCTTTAATTCCGAGACAGATCGAATACGAGACAGCTAAGGGCTGTCAAGTAGCAACTGGCATCTGAACCAGCAATTTACAACATCTCAACTAACTCACCAGCGGCTGAACCTGCTTGATGACTCCCATCACAAATGTGCTTTGCAAGTGGCCGAGATTCTCAACCTGTCCTAATTTGTTCACATGGAAATCATAATAAGCATCCATGTTCTCCACCTGCACCTTCAACATAAAATCAAATTCGCCTGAAATATTGTAGCATTCAGTCACTTCATCTAATTCCTGGATTGTCTTAATAAATTTTGCACCCGATCTTTTGTTATGTTCTTTTAGTGAAACGTAACAGATGATCATCAGTCCCTTTTTTACTTTAGTATAATCAATAAGAGCAGCATATTGCCGGATGATGCCTTCCTCTTCCATTCGCTTGATGCGTTCATGAACCGGCGTCGGGCTCAGATGTACTTTGTCAGCGATATCCCTTACTGTGGTTTTAGCATTTCCCTGCAGGATGCGTAAAATCGACCTGTCTTTTTCATCGAGTGACCCGGGAGTCAAATTATCTTTTTCGAGGGTTTTTTCCGCCATGATTTAGTGTCTTGTTCTATAAAAGTAATAAAATATGATAATTTATTCCAAATTTATTGGTAATCACTAATATTTTGTTCTAACACCATATCTTTGCGTCGAGGTGAGTAAACTTATTCGCTCACGTTTTTTAAAACCAATCATATGTCAACAAACGCAAAAACAAAAATTGACCTGAGCCTTCCATACAAGGTTAAAGATATGAGCCTGGCGGCCTGGGGCAGAAAAGAAATTCGACTTGCAGAAGCTGAAATGCCCGGCTTGATGGCATTGCGCGCAGAATACGGTAAACAAAAGCCTCTTAAAGGAGCACGCATTGCAGGATGTCTCCACATGACGATTCAAACAGCAGTGCTCATTGAAACGCTGGTTGAACTTGGTGCAGAAGTTCGCTGGAGCTCGTGCAATATTTTTTCTACGCAGGATCATGCCGCTGCAGCCATTGCAGCTGCTGGCATTGGTGTATTTGCCTGGAAAGGTCAATCGCTGGAAGAAGCCGATTGGTGTATTGAACAAACACTTTTCTTTGGCAGCACTGATCGCCCGTTAAATATGATTCTTGATGATGGTGGTGATCTTACCAATATGGTCCTTGACACATATCCAGAACTGGTTCAATACCTGAAGGGAATTTCTGAAGAAACTACCACAGGCGTTCATCGCTTGTACGAGCGCGTTGTAAAAGGAACCCTGCCCGTTCCTGCCATCAATGTGAATGACTCAGTAACCAAATCAAAATTTGATAACAAATACGGTTGCAAGGAAAGTCTGGTAGATGCCATTCGTCGTGCTACTGACCTGATGCTTGCTGGTAAAGTTGCCGTTGTTGGTGGCTATGGAGATGTTGGAAAAGGTTCAGCGCACTCGCTTTCCGGAGCTGGTTGCCGTGTAATTGTTACAGAAATCGATCCCATCTGCGCATTGCAGGCAGCTATGGATGGATATGAAGTAAAGAAAATGATTGATGCGGTGAAAGAGGCAGATATAGTGGTTACTGCGTCAGGATGCCGCGACCTGATCACCGAAAAGCATTTCCGTCTCCTTAAGGATAAAGCCGTTGTTTGTAATATTGGGCATTTCGATATTGAAATTGATATGGATTGGTTGAATAAGAATTACGGACATACGAAAGACACTATCAAACCACAGGTTGACCTGTACAATATTGAAGGAAAGGATGTAATTGTGCTGGCCGAAGGTCGCCTTGTAAATCTCGGTTGTGCAACCGGCCACCCCAGCTTCGTAATGAGTAATTCATTTACAAATCAGACTTTAGCTCAAATCGAGTTGTGGAACAATCATAAACAATATGAGAATAAGGTATATGTTCTTCCCAAGCACCTCGATGAAAAAGTTGCACGCTTGCATCTTGCAAAAATTGGTGTGACCCTAGACGAGTTAACGGATGCCCAAAGTAAATATTTAGGTATTTCAAAGGATGGGCCGTATAAGGCGGAACACTATAGATACTAATCTTTAAAAAGGCCCGCATCTCTCAGAGCGGGCTTTTTTGTTTCAAGTAAATTAGTTGACAATTGGTGGTTGACAGTTGAGAGTCTTTTGGTTAAGGAACTTTACGTCAACTCAGGCAAGCATTAGCCATGGCTGTCAATAGTCAAATACCAGCTGTCAACTAATTTGCGTAAAATTCTTGTTCTACATTTGAGAATTGAATATGAGTATACAGGCCAAGGATAATATTTTTCTCATCATCATATTAGGATTACTTTCTGCGATCGGTCCATTTTCAATTGATATGTATTTGCCTGGCTTTCCCGCCATAGCGCAAGACCTCAACACAACGGTTGCACATGTTTCCCTTTCATTGTCCAGTTTTTTCATTGGAATTTCATTAGGACAATTCTTATATGGACCATTACTCGACCGTTTTGGAAGAAAGAAGCCTTTATATTTTGGCCTGATCATTTATTTGCTGGCTTCCATAGGATGCGTATTCGCCACCTCAGCAAATGAGCTCATCTACCTTCGCCTGATCCAGGCACTTGGATCCTGTTCAGGCCTCGTGGCCTCACGGGCCATGGTGCGCGATCTGTTTGCGGTTAAAGACAACGCTAAGATTTTTTCGCTGCTGATGCTGGTGGTGGGTGTCTCACCCATTATAGCTCCCACTTTGGGTGGCTATGTCACTGCAACTATAGGTTGGCGCTATATTTTCGTTATCCTGGCTCTGTTGTCATTATTAATCCTGGCTGCTGTTCATTATGCTCTCCCCGAAAGCAGGGAACCAAATCCGGATCAGTCGCTCAAGCCCCAAATCATCATTCTCGGTTTTATAGCGATCATGAAAGAACCTCAATTTTATACTTATGCACTTACAGGGTCTGTAGCTTCTGCAGGTCTCTATGCTTACATAGCCGGTTCCCCACATGTCTTTATGGAACTATACAAAGTGAGTGAAAGAGAATATGGGTGGATCTTTGCTTTGATCGCCCTGGGTCTCATTGGTGCCAGCCAATTGAATAGTGTATTATTAAAGATTTACAAAAGCGAACAGATAATTAGGGTGGCGCTTCTATGTCAAAGCATCACGGGTCTGCTTCTTTTTGGCGGCACTGCGTTGGGTTGGATGGAATTGCATTCCACGATTTTCTTCATCTTTATTTTTCTTTGTTGCCAGGGCTTTACTTTTCCAAATTCGTCCGCATTATCTCTTGCGCCGTTCACTAAAACGGCTGGAAGCGCTTCGGCATTGATGGGAGGCATTCAGTTGAGCATCGGTGCGCTTATGACTGCTTTGGTGAGTGTTCTTACTAATCAAACCGCTTTGCCAATGACGGGTGTGATGGCCATTTGTGCACTAACCAGCTTCACTATTCTTTTTGTTGGATCAAGGATTATTAAGTATCGTGCGAGCATCATGGAAGTGGAAGAACAGTCTGCAGAAATGATAAGTTCGTCTTAATAAATATTCAAGCAATGACATAAAGCATGGCGCAAAGGTGGCAGCGTGCTTCCTTTTGCGCCTTTTCCTACTTTGGGTCTTTGCGTGAAAGTTTCCTTAATACTCTCGCTGTTTTGTGATCACCCGTATGGCTCCATCCTGGAGGCATGAATAAATACATGAATTTGTTTTTAAAACCTGGTGCAGACTTTAGATCGCGCCACAGCAGGAATATCTCCCCGAAATACACGTCCCAAAAATTGTTGGGATTTATCTTTCTTGTGATGCCATAATCAATTTGCATATCCATTTTTTCATATTGAAACGTGCCGAACACCCGGTCCCATATATTCAAAAGATTACAAAAATTAGTATCCATATAAAGGGGATTTCTTGCATGATGAACGCGATGGTGAGAGGGTGTCAGAATCCAATGATTCAGGAATCCAAGACGTGCATCTTTCATAAAATTTTCACCTATATGTATAAAGGCGCCCCAGGTCCCATCGATAAACATGATAAAGAAAAGCAAGGGAGGATTCACTCCCAACAAAATGCAAATGGAGGTTCTTATTATATCCGCGTAAGGTGCTTCAAGGAAAAAATGCGCATATGTAATGGACAAATTCATGTGCTGTGCGGCATGATGAGTGGAATGGAGGCACCAAAGTATTCTTACTTTATGAGCGAGGTAATGATAAACAAAATGAGAAAATTCCCAAATTATATACCCGTAAATCAACCAATACCAGGTGAACCTGGTTTTTAATAAAGCATATTTTTCTAACAAACCGACGATAAAAAGAACTACTCCAATAGTTAAAAACCTCCCCACTGACCGGTTAAAGACAATAATGAAAAATGGAACCCTGTACTCTTCAATTCGAAAACGTTTATAAAATATTGCCCGGATGATCTCAAAAATCAGTAACAGGGGAATCAGGGGACCAATTGCAGACAATACGCCATCCAGCGTAAAGAGCCTGGAATAGTCCCCGGATTTCATCATCTCAAGCCAGGCATCAATTCCAAAAAATGAAGTGAGCTCCCCGTAGATTATTTTAAAAAAGCCCATGAATTCCGGAATTTCCCAACTTAGATAAATTAAAAACCCCATTCCCTCATAATGGCAAAATCTTTTTTCGCAGATTCCAGCGGAGTTTTTCCCTGGTAAGATTCTTGTTCAACAATAAAATAAGTAGTGCCCGAATCTCTGCCAATATTGATGACTTTTCTTGTTTGCACAATCCCCGTCCCTAAAATAGTGCTTTCAAATTTCTCTTTGCCGTCGGTACTTTTGATTTCATCTTTTACGTGCATGAGCTCGAATCTGCCAGGCCATTTTTTCACTACATCCAAGGCCACGCCTCCCCCATTGAAAAGATTACCGATATCCAATTGTTGGGCAACGAGTGACGGATCAGTGTTCATCAGAATGAGATCGAAGAGTTTTTGACCGTTTAGTACAGTGTTGAATTCGAAATCATGATTGTGGTAACCGAACTTCATGCCTGATTTTTTACATAGCTCTCCGCTCTTGTTGAATATATCCATGAAGTTTTTGAAATCATCATAATTCGTACGCAGGCTTTCTTCGAGCCAGGGACTGATCACAAATTTCTGGCCGGCAACTGCCGCATCTTCCACCGTATATTTCCACGCATCAGTAAAATCTTTCTTTGCACTATCCCAATGTTCCTTCTTCAATTCAGTATGTCCACTTCCCATATGCAGGTTGAGGCCATCCAATATTTTCTTGAACTCTGTCGGTGAGTAGCCGTAGAATTTGCGGTCTACGTAGTTCGCGTGCTCCACAAACCGATATCCGATATCCGAAATTGCCTTCAAAGTTCCTGAAGGATCTTTCTTCATGTCATCACGGACTGAATACAGTTGTATTCCCACAACGGGAGTTGATTTGGTGGCAGCAAATAAATGTCTGGATAAAGCAGTAGATGCGGCTACGGTAAATGCAGTGGACTTAATAAATTTCCTGCGAGAGGTGTTCATGGCAATCGCTTTTTTGATGAATAATAGAAAAAATAAAGATATTGTTTCTTAAGGAAAGGGAGAGATATTCAGTCCTTAAAATTTCTGCCTCGATGAAAAAGAAAAGTTTCATCTACTGGAAGTCACATCCAAAACCGCCTTAAGAGATCCGTCGCGGAAAATATGATCTGCTACTTCATCCACCGGATGGTGGGTTGAATTGAAGGATATGCCCGTACCCGCGGCCTTAATCATGCATAGATCGTTCTCCCCATCACCTACTGCGATGGAATCATGGATTCCGATTCTAAAATGACTCAGTATATGAAGGAGCATATTTGATTTACAGTGATCATGTGCACAAATGCTTTTCTGATCATTTCTAAATTGTTCTGGAACAGTCACCTGACCGGTAGCAATGCTCTTTCGAAATTCAAGCTGATTACTCAACGTAAAATCCAGGCCGAGCATATTCTTGACATGATTAGTAATACAGTGATAGCTGTCACTAATGATTCCGCATATATATCCTCTAACTTGAAGTTCGCGAATGACCTGCACAGAATCACCAATGAGCGGAATGGCCTCCACTACATGAATTAATTCTGCAAACGTCTTTCCCTCCAGCAATTTTGCAATCGCCTTGGTGCGATTGAAATCATTCCTTTCAGTCGCAATAACATAGTTCAATTCTCTTGTAAAGCCGAAGCGAGCTGCCGCACTATGGATAAAGCTTCCCCGGAGTAATGTATTGTCCATGTCGAACACGATCAATTTGCTGGGTTGTTTATCTAGTTCCTTGATCGCCATTTCCACTTGCCGGTCAATGGCCATTTCAGTCTCTTTATCTTCTTGTTGCTGGTGAAAAATATTAACGCGCTTAAAAATTGCTTTGGCAACCTGCTTGGCCATTCTACCTAGAGCCTGAAGTGGTTGCATATCATTTTCAATATCGCCGATGCACACTTCCTTTATCCTGGCATGCACTTTATCCATGTCAATCAACAAGCCAATGTCAACTCCGTAATCATTCTCAAACTCAACTTGTTCAAAAAAAGATTTTTTGCCCGCAATCATTCCACTGAGTGGTTGACGGAAGCGTAGCAAATGAGGGAAAAAAAATTCGAGGAGAGGTTTAACCAATATTTCAGTCACCCTGCCAGCCTGTCTTTCAAAATAGGATTTGACAAAATCCGCTTCGTCGTCTATTAATGGACGTGATAATTTTTCGATAATGTCTTCACTATAGTTGGGGATATCGGCATCGAGAAAAACAAGTATTTCATTCCTGGCAAGCATCATTCCTTCCCTCATGGAATCGCCCTTACCGATTTGCGTGCTTGTAATAATTTTTACAAATTCTTTTCTAGCCTCCCGGATGGTATTGTCGCTTGACTGATCGTCTACGACGATAATTTCTGAAACAAGCTCGTTTCTTTTTGCTTGTTGAATGACCTTGCGAATGGTCTTTTCTTCGTTCAAGGCAGGGATGATTACGCTAATCATAGAATGTCGATTTTCGGGTTGCAATATAAATTGCTAATGGAATTTGCCTCTCAATTTGATATCTTTTAACGAATTTGATATCAGCAGTTTGTTTTCAAATTGTACGCCTAAAACCCCGTAAAAATTATGCCAGAAAATCTTTAATTTGCCCCTCAGAATCAAGGGTAAACAAAATGGATCATTTTGATTTTACTACATGCAATTCTTGAACCAGCTCCCTTGGAAATATGAATATCTCCCTGGTGTTATATAGAAAAATAGTTGCTGGCAAAATTTACATGGACCAAAACCTTCATGACCCAATCAACCTGCAACATATTTCAAGGAATGCCTGCATTTCCAGGTTTCATTTTCACCGTCTTTTCACTAGAGTCTACAAACGGACTCCCCATCAGTACCTTACCAAAAAAAGAATTCGCCTTGCCTGTGAATTACTTTCCGAAGAGAAATTATCGGTCACCGAAATATGTAATTCAGTCGGTTTCGCGAGCATGGGATCTTTCAGTACCCTTTTCAAAAAAGAAATGGGTATTGGTCCCAGCATGTATCGCCATCATGCCATAACAAGACGACAAGAGGAAATAAAGAAGCCGACGAGCTTTATTCCCCATTGCTTTATAGATGGCTTCACCCAAATTTGAAAAAAAGCAATTTTCGAGAAACTCATCTGTAGGTAAGGGATTAGCTTTAATCTACAAATTTACTCTTATGGTAACGAAACTTTCTCACGCTACATTGTATGTGACGGACCAAAACAAAGCACTTGACTTTTATTCAAAGACATTGGGATTCAAAGTGCACACGGATGCTACCATGGAAAGCGGATTCCGTTGGTTAGCTGTAACCCCTCCGGATCAACCCGATCTTCATATTACATTACTATCACCCCTCAACGAATTCATGTATAAGGATGAAGATGTTAGAGCGGCCTTTAAATTGCTATTGGATAAGGGTGCTTTGGGTGCGGGAGTGTTTTACACGCCAGACTGCAGGGCGACCTACGAAGAGCTGAAGGCAAAAGGAGTAGTATTCAGAGGCGAACCAAAAGAACAGTTTTATGGTATCGAAGCGATATTAACGGACGGATGCGGGAACTGGTTTAGTATGACGCAACCAAAGCAAATATGATTGCTGGCGGGGTGTTCGGCTATGGCTCATCGTGGATTGCATCAAACGGAAATTCAAACACTCACAATATGTTATCAGCCTTCCTTTCGCAAGCAAACTACTGGGCGATCCTGGTAGCCACACTCGTTTATTTTGTCTTGGGTTCTTTATGGTTTTCTGCGCTGTTCGGGAAAATCTGGTCCGCCGAAGTCGCTCGCCATGGGGTGACAATTAAAGAACCTTCCAAATCCGATATTGGGAAGAAAATGTTGCAAACCTTTATTGGTAACCTGCTTGCCGTAATGGCAAGCGCATACCTCGTATTTGCAACAGCCTCACATGGATGGCTACCCGGTTTGAAACTAGGCCTACTTTGCGGGATTGGCTTTGCAGCTGTGGGTATTTGCATTGCTTACTTATGGGAAAGCAGGTCAACCAAATTACTTCTTATTGATGTCGGATATGCGGTTTGCGGCATTACCCTAGCCTGCATTATTCTTTCGGGCTGGCGTTGAGGTTGGGAATTGGTGCCTCGCCTGTCTTAAAAGTGTATTTTTTCTGGGTGACATAGCTAAAGGAAACGACTATGGCAGTTGTCAGCATTTTCGCTATGGTTGGAAAGATGTGGAACTGTTCTACGAATAATTTTATAAAGACGTAGTTGAGAAGGATGCATACTACTACCAGGAGGAAATAGCGAAACAATTGTACCCGGCCATGAAGGATGGACCCCGTGAAGACAACATTTCTCATCAACAGGAAACCGGTCGGAAAACTGACCAGGAATGCGATGATGAATGCCGCAATATGGGGCTTGAAAGCAAAAAGGCCAAGGTCAAGGACCTTTTTATGGAGGACATAATTGTAGCTTATAAAAAAAGCGAATATGTCCAAAAATGTATTAAAGCCCCCACAGGCCGCATACCGGAAGGTTTGTTCCGGCATGATCCGTCTGAATGGCGGATAAAAATAGTCGATAAATGCAATTATCTGCTTCTTAAGCATATATACGTAAACGTTGGCCCCGCGAAGGTAGTACAAAGAGAGCTTGATTTTCCTTAAAATCCTGTCAAATTAGGTGAATCCAAAATGAACATAGCTGGACAAAAAGCCCCTTTTCAAGAATCTCCTGGAAAGTTATTTCTTCAGCTTCCGCTCAATTTTTAAAAATCAACTTGATCTTCTTCGGTCCTGTTTTGTCATGAATCCTCACTAATTTTGCGCCAATTATTTTTTAAATGGACTTAGTCAATCAGATCAGGCAGGCTACTCAGGAACTTATATATAGTAAATTTCAATTGCGCGTGGATGCCAGGGATATCCTGGTGAACGAGACAAAACCAGAATTTGAAGGCGATTACACTGTTGTTCTTTTTTCATTTGTAAAAATTCTCAAAAAAAACCCGGAAACGCTTGGCAATGAACTGGGGCAATTATTAACAGAAAGATATTCCCACCTGTTTTCAGGATTTAATGTGATTAAGGGCTTTTTGAACCTAGGCATTGCTGATAAAGTGCTCGTGGATTTCTTGTATGAGGAATCTGGAAATAAAGACTTTGGCAGGAAAAACAAGACAGGAAAAAAGGTGATGGTAGAATATTCCTCACCAAATACCAATAAACCTCTTCACCTCGGACACCTGAGAAATAATTTCCTCGGATGGTCAGTGGCATCAATTTACCAGGCGAATGGCTACGAAATTGTAAAAACCTGCATTGCTAACGACAGAGGCATTCATATCTGCAAGAGCATGATCGCCTGGCAAATGTTTGCAAACGGCGCTACACCGGAGTCGACAGGCATTAAGGGTGATCATTTCGTTGGTGATTATTACGTGATGTTTTCAAATGAATATAAGAAGCAAATGAAGGATCTTGTAGCTGAAGGAATGACTGAAGAAGAAGCTGAAAAGGAAGCTCCTATTATGAAGGCTGCTCAAAAAATGCTTGTGGATTGGGAAGCCGGAGACCCTACAGTTATCGAATTGTGGAAAAAAATGAATGGATGGGTTTATCAGGGATTTGACATTACCTATAAAAGAATCGGGAGTGATTTCGACAAGATATATTATGAAAGCCAAACCTATTTATTAGGAAAGGATTTGGTCGAAGATGGATTAAGAAAGAATGTGTTTTTCAAAAAAGAAGATGGCAGTGTGTGGATAGATCTGACGTCAGATGGCCTTGATCAAAAAATTGTTCAGAGAAAAGATGGCACTGCAGTATACATTACCCAGGATATTGGCCTGATCGTAAATAAGTATGATGAATTTCATTGCGACCAAAGTATATATGTAGTAGGCGATGAACAAAATTATCATTTCAAAGTTTTAAAATTAATCGCTCAAAAGCTCGCGCTGCCTTCCTCCGATGGTATTTATCATTTGAGTTATGGAATGGTGGAATTACCAAGCGGCAGAATGAAAGCTCGTGAAGGAACAGTTGTAGATGCAGATGATTTGATTGATGAAATGGTTCGCATTGCACAAACACACACTGAAGAACTAGGAAAGGTGCAGGATTTCACAGCAAGCGAATTGACTGAGTTATATGACACCATCGGGCTGGGTGCCCTCAAATTTTATCTTTTGCGTGTTGATCCGAAAAAGAAAATGCTCTTTAATCCGGAAGAATCAATCGACTTTCACGGATTCACTGGTCCATTTGTGCAATACACTTACGCGCGGATAAAATCAATTTTGAGAAAGGAAGAACTTGATGCTAACATTCAATTGTCTGGTAAGGGTCTGTTGCCTCTGGAAAAAGGTGTGATTAAATTACTGGCAAGATATCCGGCTATGATTGAACAAGCTTGCCTGGAAATGAACCCGTCTGTGATCGCGAATTATGCATTTAGTCTGGCAAAGTCTTTTAATTCATTTTATACTGAACACTCGGTAAGCAGGGCTGAATCCGAAGAAAAGAAATTATTGAGGTTGCATCTTTGTACTTTAACTGCAAGAGTGCTGCATTCCGCGATGGGGATTCTGGGTATTAAAGTGCCAGACAGGATGTGATGTTGGTTACACAAGGACACTTCTTTATTACATGAGGACGGCGAAGCCGTCAGCGCTCATCCCTCATTTCAATACGATAGCACCAAGTGGCGGAAGGTGCAAATTTATTTCGTAAAGATTTTCATTTTTGTCAACCAATTGCACTGAAGGTTGCGGATTGAAAGTATTTCCTGTGCCCCAGTATTTTTTATCGTCACTGTTGAAAATTTCCTTCCATGCTGATTTTCCATTTGCATAGACTTTCCAATCATTCCGAACGATGGGAGTCATATTCAGCACGATGAGCAAATCATTCTCAGGATCTTTTCCTTTTCTTCTATATACTATCACGGATTCGGCGCGATGATTCAGATCTACCCATTCAAATCCGTACACGTTGAACTGATTTTCATATAATGCAGGCTCCGATCGCAACAGATGATTTAGGTCTCGCACGCAATCTTTAACCAGTCGATGCGCATCGTATTGCAACAAGTCCCACTGCAATTCACTTTTATAATTCCATTCATTGGTCGCACCAAATTCATTTCCCATGAACAATAATTTTCCCCCGGGATGGGTGAACATATATGAATACATCAGGCGCAGATTGGCGAACTTTTGCCATTCGTCACCAGGCATCTTGTAAAGCATGGGCGACTTGCCGTGTACCACCTCATCATGACTCAGTGGCAACATGAAATTCTCATCATAATAGTACATCATACTAAATGAGAATTTATCCTGATGAAACCTTCGGTGAACCGGATCGAGTTTGAAATAATCGAGGGTGTCGTGCATCCAGCCCATCATCCATTTCATGCCAAATCCTAAGCCCCCGGCAAAAGTAGGTCGACTGATGCCAGGCCAATCTGTGGCTTCTTCAGCGATCGTCTGAACATCCCGAAAATCCCTGAACATGGTTTCATTGAGATCTTTGATGAAAGCGATTGCCTCGAGGTTGCCGTCGCCGCCAAATTCATTGGGCTCCCACTGTCCATGCTTGCGTGAATAATTCAGTTTCAGCATGGAGCTAACCGCATCCACACGGATGCCATCGATGTGATATTTCTCCATCCAATAGTGAGCGCTGCTAATCAGGAAGGATTTTACTTCTCCCCTCCTGTAATTAAATATGTAGCTGTTCCAATCCGGGTGAAATCCCTTGCGCATGTCAGCATATTCATAGGTGTTAGCTCCATCAAACATGTAGAGGCCATGCGCATCATAAGGAAAATGAGAAGGAACCCAGTCGAGTATAACGCCTATGCCCGCCTGGTGAAAATGGTCTACCAGTGACATGAATCCCTGGGGGTCGCCGTAACGGGACGAAGGGGCAAAATATCCTGTTCCCTGGTAACCCCAGCTCCCGTCGAAGGGATGTTCCATCACCGGCATTAATTCCACATGCGTGAATCCCAGCTCCTTTACATATGGCACAAGCCTGTCGCGGATTTGATCGTACGTGTTATATGTTTCCTGGTTATTCTTATCCGGACGCATCCAACTGGCCAGGTGCACTTCGTAAACACTCCAAGGCGCTTCAAGCGAATTGTGTTTCGCTCTTTCCAACATCCAGTCATCATCATTCCAGAAAAATCCCAGCTCCCATGTAATAGAAGCGGTCTCGGGTCGCATTTCCCAAAAATTCGCATAAGGATCTCCTTTATCCAATTTTTTTCCCTGGAATCCGTGAATATGGTATTTATAGACTTCTCCTTTAGGAAGGTCGGGAATGAAACCTTCCCATATTCCGGAATTTTCCAAGCGTACATAAAGAGGATGCGATTCGTTATTCCAGTGATTAAAGTTTCCAATTACGGAAACATAAGTGGCGTTGGGTGCCCAGACCGCAAAATAATAACCTTTTTTTCCCAATACTTCTACCTGGTGGGAGCCAAAAAAATTATAGAGACGATAATGGTTGCCGTTTTGATAGTTGCGAATATCTTCATCAGTAAATAATGAATAATTCCAGACAGATTTAGTCGAATCAACGAAGTGAATGTCTTCGTATTTTTGGCGAGCGCTCTTATTCACGGTTTTCGAATTTTCTTTTTTGGCCTTCTTGCCCGGTTTTTCATCTTTCTTCTTGTCTTTTTTAGAAGATTTCTTTTTGTCCTCAGCCATGTTGATTGCTTTGATGTAAAATTAGGGCATAAGAAGATACATTGTTTCAGGCAAAGGCGATCTTCTCTACGCCGTTCTGAGGCAATGAAGTTGTGCGGCTTTTTTGCAACGACTGGTTGAGTCGGGATCACATTTGATCTTTATCCGCAGGTTTTTGGTGGAAAATTATTAGCTGCTATTTGGACAATTCCAACACCCACATAGTTGTTGGCGGTATCTCGCGCTTGTTCGCCAAAAACAAAACCTGGCCAGAAACCACATTTTTTCCCTTAGCAAATCCATCCGTCACTTCTTTGTAATTTGAGAAATCCACTTGCTTTGTCACAGTGTCAGTATTCATGACGCATAAAACCGTTTGCTGCTTATCATACCGGGCATAAACATATAAGCCGTTCTTAGGAACATACTGCATCATCTTCCCAGTCTTAATGGCAGAAGAAGTTTTTCTGAAATGCGCCAGCGTTCGCACCAACTCCTGAACCTCAGATTCGCTTGGAGTCATTCCCATTTTCGTGAACGCATTTTTTGAGTCTCCTTTCCAGCCCCCGGGAAAATCTAATCTTACCCAACCATCCGGATTCGATATTCCCTTCATCAGTACTTCAGTGCCATAATATATTTGAGGAATCCCTCTCCAGGTGAGTAGCCATTCAAGTCCCATTTTAACCTTGGGAATACCTTCATTCATTTGAGAATAAAACCTTGACATATCATGATTGTCCAGAAAGATGACGTTGTTCATCGGCTCTTTATACATGAAATCATTACTGGCAGTTTGATATAATTGGTTGACTCCACCGGGTCCATATAAAAGAGATGGCTGAATTCCTGAGAACAAGGATTGAAAATCGGTTACGCCAATCAGGTTGCTCTTGAAAGGCGTATTGAAAATGTTTCGGGCAAAATAAGCAGAATTGGCAGTTCCATTAACCCAGCATTCTCCGAACATGGTGATCTTTGGATATTCATCAATCAACGCCTGGTTACAGCGATTCATGAATTCCTGGTCAACGTAAATATATGTGTCGATTCTCCATCCATCTACACCAAATTCTTCCACGCACCAAATGGCGTGTTGAATAAGAAATTGCGCCACGAAAGGATTGTTTTGATTGAGATCCGGCATCTGGGCGGTAAACCATCCATCTGTCATCTGCTTCTTGTCACTCGGAGCTACATAAGGATCGAAATGGACCTGGTCTTTGTAATTAGGCTGAGTGAACTCGGGCCATTGGTGGAACCAGGTGGCATCAGGGGGACTCTGCTTGAGAAAATGATACAACCCAACATGATTGTAGACTGCGTCCTGGATTAATTTCATTCCTCTCTTGTGCAATTCGTCACTCAATTTCTTATATGCAACGGCGCCACCTAAGCGAGGTTCGATTCGATAATGGTTTGTAAAAGCATATCCATGTTCTGTTCTGTCCGGCATGTCGTTCTCGATAACGGGAGTCAGCCATAAGCTTGTAATTCCAAGCTGTTGAAAATAATCGAGATGATTGATGACGCCTTGCAAATCGCCGCCATGGCGCAGGAAAATGGAGTCCCTGTTGAGAGATTGATCCCTCATGCCCGGTATGCGGTCATTAGAATCATCCCCATCGCTGAAGCGGTCGGGCATCAATAAATAAATAAAGTCGGAAGAAGTTACTCCTTGCGCATATTGGGTACCGTTACCTTTTCTTCTTTCTTTCAATTCAAATTTGAGTTGATTGACCTGTTTGTCACCTTTCATGAAACGGAATGAGAGCGTCCCCGGTTTTGCAGACTTATCGATATTTACGTCGATAGCCACGTAATCTGCATTTTCGAATGTGTGGCTGCCAAGCATTTGGACGCCGGGATAAGGAGCCATTACAACCTTGCTGCCCGACTTGATGTTCTGGTAACGTACTAATAGTTGAAGTTTAGGATTCTTCATGTTCACCCACCAATGAGTCGGGTAAACGCTGAGTGTGTCCTGGGATAAGGCAGCAAAAGAAATCAAAAAGGCAAGAAGACTGAAAACAAATCTATATTTCATATTAGTCAGCAATTTATTGTACTTAGAGTTTATTTAATCCGCCACGTCGGGACAAATGAGCAAGGCGCAAAGGTAACAACCCCTGCCAGGTGTGTCACCTTTGCGCCTTTGCGTGAATTAATTTCGAGCAGGGACAGCCGAAAAGAGCTTTAATTGCAGTGAAGAACATAGAAAATTACTCCTTCTCTCTTACAACAAGATAACAAAGCAACCCGGACAACGCCATCATGACCCCACCGATTTGCACTGCAAGCATGCGATTATTTCCAAGTACATGCTCCATGATCCAGCCAAAAAATAAAGAAGCAATAATTTCGGGTAATACGATGAAAAAATTGAAGATACCCATGTAAACGCCTATCTTATCTTCAGGGAGAGCGCCGGCCAACATAGCATAGGGCATCGTGAGAATGCTTGACCAGGCGATACCCACTCCGATCATACAAAAGAATAATTCATACGGCTGTCTCACAAAACCAACAAGTATCAATCCAAGTGCACCTGCTAAAAGGCAAATTGTGTGCGTTCGCTTCCTTCCCAATCTACCAGCAATGGCAGGAAGCGTTAACGCGAAAAGAAATGAAACGATGCTGTAGAATGCAAGTGTCAATCCTCCGTATTCAACTCCGTGAATGTATTGTGGGTCTTTGGTATCTACGGCATGAAACACATTTCGGGCTACAGCCGTATTATAGTAAAACCACAACAAGAATAAACCTGGCCAGGTGAAAAATTGAACCAGCGACAATTGTTTCATTCTGCGAGGCATATTAAAAATGGCGTGATTGATCTCCCGGATACCAGCTCCAAAACCCTTGTCAGCGTCGTCGGATTTTTCTTTGGATCCCAAATTTGCGGGAGGGTACTCCTTTGTTGAAAAGATGGTATATAAAACAGCTGCTAAGAAAATTGTACCTCCGGCATAAAAAGCATACCTGACGGAATGTGGGATGCCTCCGTTTACAGAAGCTTGGGAAACATTGAAAATATGCGACATGATCCAGGGTAAAGCAGATGCGATCGTACCGCCAACCCCTATCATAAAACTTTGCATCGCGAAACCCTGCGTGCGCTGACTGTCGGGTAATTTATCTGCTACGAATGCACGAAAAGGTTCCATCGCAATATTTCCTGATGAATCCAAAATCCATAGCAGTCCGGCAGCCATCCAAAGTGAGCTGCTATTGGGCATCAGGAATAGACAAATAGTACTGAGAACAGCTCCGATAAAAAAGTAGGGCCTTCTTCTTCCCCACCACGGATGCCAGGTTCGATCACTCATGTATCCTATTATAGGCTGAACGACCAGGCCAGTCAATGGTGCAGCGAGGAAAAGGAAAGGAATCTGATCAGGAGTTGCTTTGAGATATTCATAAATAGGCCCCATATTCGCCCGTTGCAGGTCCCAGCCGAACTGGATGCCAAAAAATCCAAAGCTCATGTTGAACACTTCCCAGAAAGAAAGCCGAGGTTTGGTTGCGGGTGATGCTAAGGCACTTGGAGCTGCTATATCTATGGTGCTCATGGTTTTGATTTTCGATTTGCTTTCAGGGGGTTAATTGTTATTTCAATGTATACCTATGTTCCTTTACGTTTATGTGGAATAAAAAACCAGGTCTACGGCCCACTTCCGCCCAATAGCCACGTAGACAAATCGGTACATAGATTAGATCACAAATCCATTGGGTAAGACAGCGCCCTTCTTGATGACAACAATACCGTCCTTAACTGTGTACAATGAGTGATCTGTGTTCTCGAGGTGTGGGCCGCCGTTAATTCTAACGTCGTCGCCTATGCGACAATTCTTGTCGACGATGGCATTGCGGATATAACAACGATTTCCGATACCAACCGTTGGCAGTCCATGCGATTTGGCATGATCAATTTCTTCAATCGTTTCATAGAAATCAATACCCATCAGGTAACTGCTGACAATCGTGGTGCCACTGCCAATGCGCGTTCGTATTCCGATCACACTATTTTCGACTCTGGAAGCATTGATGATGCAACCTTCTGCAATAATTGTTTTTTCCAAAGTAGTCCCGCTGATCTTTGCTGGAGGAAGCATACGCGCACGAGTATATATGGCCTTGTTGTTATCAAAGAGATTAAAATCTGGAATTTCTTTAGTCAGGCCCAGGTTGGCTTCAAAAAACGAATAGATATTTCCAATATCAGTCCAATAACCATCATATTGATAACTGATGACTTTGTATTTACCTAAAGATTGCGGAAGAATTTCTTTGCCGAAATCTGTAGCTTCTACATATTCATTCTGGAGAAGGTCAGAAAGTAACTGGCGATTGAAAATATAAATACCCATAGAAGCCAGGTAATTCCTTCCCTGCGACTTCATTGTATCTCCTGTATCACTGATCCAATTAGCGAGTACATCCTTCTTTGGTTTTTCGATAAAAGAAGTGATGAATCCTTCTGCGTTCTTCTTTAAAATACCAAAATCAGAAGCTTCCCGGTCAGCAACAGGAATTGTCGCGATGGTGATATCTGCATTCTTGGCAATATGATTGTTCAGCATATCCATGAAATCCATTTGGTACAATTGATCACCGGAAAGGATCAGGATATATTCACTCTCAAAAGGACCAAGATGACGCAAGCATTGCCTGACCGCATCCGCCGTTCCCTGGTACCAGGTGGGATTATCGGGCGTTTGCTCAGCTGCGAGAATGTCAACAAATGCTGAGCTAAAAGCGCTGAAATGATAAGTGTTCTTGATATGCCTGTTAAGTGAAGCCGAGTTGAATTGAGTCAGAACAAACATTCTGCTTATGCCGGAATTCAAGCAATTGGAAATCGGTATATCGACCAACCTGTATTTTCCCGCAATGGGCACAGCGGGTTTTGAACGACTGGCCGTTAATGGATACAATCTTGTACCTGCGCCTCCTCCAAGAATTACTGATAAGATTTTCTTTGACATAACAAGAGATTGGTTTTTTAGAAAAAGTGATTCAGAGCTGCCAGTCGTTATTGCAAATTGCGTCAAAAATTTTATACAACTGAACGATTAATTCTTGAAGACTGTCAACTGACAACTCTATTTCTGGACAACGATCGACTCATATAAGGACAGATACTGCTTCACACTGGTTTCCCAGCTGAAATCAAGTTGCATAATCTTCTCACGAATTTCTTTCATTTTTTCTTTTCTTTGATACAATTCTACGGACCGCCAGATAGCCTGCGTGATATCTCCCACTATCGTATTATTAAATCGGACGCCATAACCACCCGGATCTCCAAAATCAATGACCGTATCCCTTAATCCTCCGGTATTGCGGACAATCGGAATAGTACCATAACGCATGGCATACATCTGATTCAGTCCGCAAGGCTCTACACGCGAGGGCATCAAAATAAAATCTGCCCCCGCGTACATGATGTGGCTTAGCGTTTCATTATATCCTATATATACACTGTAATCTTTTCTACTTAGCGCCTGCAGGCCATTCAGCTGCGCCTCGACTGCCGGGAATCCACTTCCAAGAATCAAAAAATTCATTTTTCTTCCAATATAATAAAATGAATCTCCAACGGCCTGTGGTAAGAGATCGGCGCCTTTCTCTCCCACAAGTCTGCCTATAAATACTATCAAAGGCTTATCTATTTGCAGGTCAAACCGGTCGCAAAGTATCTTTTTGTTTCGTAGCTTTCCTTCTTCGTAGTCTTCAATACTATAGTGGTCCTGGATATAGGTGTCAACAGCTGGATCCCAAACCTTCGTGTCAATGCCATTCAGAATGCCTGAACTCTTCCCTTTTTCATATTCAAATAAAGCTTCCAGCCCGTTTGAATTATGCTTCAATTCATCGAGATAGCTGTGGCTGACGGTCGTAACCTTCCATGCACATTTTATCCCGCTTGCCAGTGGATTGATAGTATTATTCCACTCGAGCATGCCCGATTTCCATTCGTCCCAAGCCGGAATATAGTTACTCTTATCCCAACCCATCCATCCCTGGTATTCGGCATTATGGATGGTAAGGATCGTTGGAATATTCTGAAGATGTTTATACCGGTAACAGTATCTGAACATGAATGGAATGAGTCCTGCATGATGATCATGCACATGAACTATTTCAGGTTTATGTTTCCAGGCTGAAATCCAGTCGACTACTGAAATCTGGAAAGCAGTGAAACGCTGTGGATCATCCGAATATCCGTAAATCCGATCACGATCCAACAATCCGTTTATATCAAGCAGGTACAAATCAAAACCCAGTTTGTTTGTCCTCTCTTTGATGACAGTATAAGTAAACCACCAGTCACCAAGATTTGTATATCCTTTGTGAACCACATCCCATTCATTGTCCATCAGGAATTTTGTGCGGTACATGGGCATGACAACTTTGGCTGTGTGTCCGGACGCTTGCTGGTATTTAGGAAGTGCCCCAACTACATCGCCGAGTCCGCCAGCCTTGGCTACAGGATAACATTCGGCTGAAACATGCAATATCTCCATGGAAACGTAATAAGGATTCGGGTTTTGAGCTTACAGTTTTTTTGTTCTGGTACGCCTGTAACTGCCTAAATCAATTGCTTTAACACAAGAAAATTAAATGAAATGCATTTCAATTTATGAAGGTTTTTGCTTTATTAATTACGACTAATGAAAAAATTTTTCACGTGGCAAAAACTTTCTATTTTGGGGTTTCAATTTAAACCCAAAGATTGCCATGAGCCAGTCCATAAGCCCTTCAGCTCCCATTTCAGCGCAACCAACAACAATAAAAACAAATACAGGTGCGCTAACTACCCTGGTCATTGTATTTTTTTTCTGGGGGTTTATTGCGGCGAGCAATAGTATTTTCATACCGTTTTGCAAACACTTCTTTCACCTGGATCAATTCCAATCTCAATTGATCGATTTTGCCTTCTATTTGGCGTATTATATAGGTGCGTTGATATTATACCTTGCGGGCGTAAGTCGTGGAAAGGATTTTGTCGCTCATTGGGGCTATAAAAAGAGTATTATATATGGATTATTAATATCCGTGGGGGGCGCCATATTTATGATCGTTTCCTTGAATTTTGGAGGATTTGCGGCAATTCTTTCGGCGTTATTTGTAATAGCTTTGGGATTTTCGTTGCAGCAAACAGCGGCTCAGCCCTTTGCTATTGCTTTGGGTGATCCTGCTACGGGAACCCACCGCGTCAATTTGGGCGGAGGTGTCAATTCGTTTGGGACTACGATTGGGCCGATTGTTTATACTCTCGCTTTATTTGGCTCAACCAAAGTTACTGATGAAGATATCGCATCGCTGAAACTCGATTCTGTCACCATTCTGTATAGTTTCGTGGGTGCTCTATTCTTTATTGCTGCTTTGCTTTTCATTTTTTCGAAGAAATTACCCTCAGGTATATCCGAATCTTCCATAGAAAAATCGCAAAAGGCGACTCTTGTACTGATAATAATGACGATACTCCTTATTGGCTTTTTTGTCCCGGTATTTTACAGTTACCAGACCATCCCTGCCAATGAAGGTGAAAAACATAATTTGGAAATATACAGGTTGAAATGGTTGTTGGCATCTCTTGCTGTAATCGTGGTAAGTTTAGTATTTGCCAACCTGAGGGCATCCAAAAACAGCGCCGGCTGGGGTGCCATGAAATATCCGCAATTAGTGCTGGGTATGCTTGCTCTTTTTGCTTACGTGGGTGTTGAAGTAACTATAGCAAGTAATCTTGGAACCTTACTGGCCCAACCTGAATTTGGAAGTATGCCTGCCGCTACAATCGCTCCTTTTATTTCTATGTATTGGGGCGGTCTGATGATCGGGCGCTGGGCAGGATCCATTCCAGTCTTCAATCCTTCCAAGTCTACAAAGAATTTCTTGCTGGTTTTGGTGCCGTTATTCGGATTTGGGGTCATCATTGCCGTAAACGCAATTGCCAGAAATGATATGAGTGCGCTTTATTGGTACGTGGTGTGCGTATTCATACAAATCGCCGGATTTTTTATTTCACAGGAGAAACCTGCGAAGATGCTTCTTCTGTTCGCAGTGTTTGGAACTGTTGCTATGATAATCGGTTTGTTAACGACCGGAATGGTTGCTACTTATGCATTCCTGAGCGGTGGTTTGTTTTGCTCCATTATGTGGCCTTGTATTTTTGCTTTGGCCATCGCAGGGTTGGGAAAATATACTACGCAGGGTGCAACTTTCCTGATTATGATGATTCTTGGGGGCTCTATTATTCCACCCATCCAGGGAAAACTGGCAGATGTGATTGGCATCCATCAGTCTTACATTGTCGCTGTTATTTGCTTCGCTTACGTAGCCTTTTTTGCATGGCGCGTCAAGGGAATTTTGAAATCTCAAGGATTAGATTTTGACCAGCAGATTGCAGGAGGACATTAAAATATTTAAGGGTTCCATGAGAATTCATGGTAATGCAAGTTTGATTAGGGATTTAATTTTTCCATAAATAAATAATTCATGTCAAAAGCAGCCGTGCCTGTATCTCAGGATACACTTGCTGTAGGTATTGATATCGGCGGGACAGGCACTAAGTTCGGAATCGTTGATCACGACGGAAACGTTTTGTTTTCCAGCGGAATCTCAACCAAAAAGCATAAGCAGGTCGACACTTTCATCGATGAACTCTACGACCATTTATTAGAATTAATTGAAAAAGTTGGTGGAAAGAGCAGGATCAAAGGCATTGGTGTTGGCGCACCAAACGGAAACTACTATACCGGAACAATCGAATATGCTCCTAATCTTCCCTGGAAAGGAATCGTTCCGCTCGCCAAATTGATCCAGGATAAATTTCAATTGCCCACTGTTCTCACCAATGATGCCAATGCAGCAGCTATCGGTGAAATGGAATATGGTGCAGCAAAAGGAATGAAGGATTTTATCATGATCACTTTGGGAACGGGTGTTGGAAGCGGCATAGTAGCAAATGGACATTTGATTTTGGGCCACGATGGATTTGCAGGAGAATTGGGACATACCATCATCGTTCCGGACGGAAGACTTCATCCAGGTACAGGAAAACATGGTTCCTTAGAGAGCTACGCTTCAGCAACAGGAGTAGCTTTTACCGCCAGGGAGATCCTGAAGAAGACGAAGAGAAAAAGTTCATTGAGGGATGTGCCAAAAGATGAACTGGATTCAAAGTCGGTATATGAGGCGGCTATCAAAGGCGACAAGGTTGCAAAAGAAATCTTTGATTTTACAGGAAAAATATTGGGATTGGCGCTCGCAAATTTTGTGATGTTCTCCAGCCCGGAAGCCGTTGTCTTATTTGGTGGTTTAACCAAAGCTGGCGATTTAATTCTTAATCCCACCCGTGAGCATATGGAAGCCAATCTTATTCAGGTTTTCCAAAATAAAGTAAAAATCTTAATCAGTCACTTGAAAGAGTCTGATGCGGCGATCCTTGGCGCCAGTGCGCTGGTTTGGGAGAATCAATAATTAATTATTTCAGGCAAAGACGGCAAACTGACTCTTTGCCCATTTGCTTATTTGGCGTTTTTGCGTGAACCTTGTTTGATAACAAACACTGCCGGAATTGGCCTCTGGCCTGTTTTTTCTGAAGGTTTAATAGTCTCCTTTCCATTGATGAGCATGCAACTGCTCCCTCCCCCATTCAAATTCAACGCTTCGTAGCAATCCAGGCTTTTCAGGATTCTCGCTTCATCTTCAAGCGTCCCGCCTTCTGCACGACCCTGGTGCCGGCCTTCTATAACGAGTATGATTAAGCGACCATCTTTGGTATATCCCATCGCCGTCCTTGGCTGTTTTTCGTTCTCTTCTCCTACGAACATCTGTTCTTCCTTATAAGTGACCCAGATCTTGCCATCATGAACGAGGCAGGGGCCTCCTCCGACGGCAGTTCTCATTGGCCACCATACCCAGCCTATATTTTTTAATTCATAAATGGACGGATTGGGATCTTTGCCTTTAGCAATGACAGGTGCGGATTCAAATGCATAAGGCAAACGATGTTCAGCGCTGGTAAAAATCCAGGCAACATCGGCCTGTCTTTTTCGGTCGATGCCCAGCGCGCTGCGGGTGGGATAATAATAGAGCATTGAATCTTCCCGAATTCCTTTTAATGCATTTACGCTATACGCTACTTGTTTACCGTTTCTCATTACAGAACTCAGGCTTTGTCCGGTCTCAAAAGAAAAGAAGCCTCCATTTACGACCAGCAAAGGCCTATTCTCCAATTCGAAAAATTCATCTGGCGTATATGGATTACCGTTCGATACCTGTGTATTGAACTGGAGATTCTTGTCCTTGAGGGCCGCCGATACGTAAAAAGCAACGAAGGGTGCACCATGAAGTGAATCTGAGGTTCTAAAAACATGAAAGGAAGGAGGCAAAGCGCCATAGAGCGTATCCACATTTTTCCAATGCAATTGAGCAAAGGTTGAAAATACGCAAAGCGTTGCACCAAGAGTGCAAATGAATTTCTTAGATAAAATTTGAGATGAAGACACTTGGTTGGCTAATTGATCATTTCTTTTTGGTTCAGCCATTCATTTCTTCCATAGCCTGGCAGGACATGCTTTTCGCTATGATAGGAAGACCTAACGAGGGGACCACTTTCAACATAATCAAAACCCAGGGTATAGCCGATATCCCTCAATTCTGCAAATTCGTCGGGATGAACGAACCTATCTACCGGTAAATGCTTTTTAGTTGGCTGAAGGTATTGACCGAGAGTGATGACATCTACGCCGCTCGACTTTAAGTCTCGGAGCGTTTGAACGACCTCTTCTTTGCGTTCACCCAGTCCGAGCATAATTCCACTCTTGGTGCGCATACCACCTTGTTTGAGGATCTTCAAGGTCTCCATGCTTCGCCAATATTTGGCCTGGATACGAACCTGCTTCGTAAGTCTTTCAACTGTTTCGATATTATGAGAAACCACTTCCGGAGCAACATCAATGATTCGTTGTATATTTTCTTTTTCTGCCTTGAAATCCGGGATCAATGTTTCGAGTGTGGTGCCGGGATTCAACGATTTTACTGCGCGGATAGTGTGCTCCCAGATGATGCTGCCACCGTCCTGCAGTTCATCCCTGTCTACCGAAGTAATGACTGCATGCTTAACTCTCATCAGGAAAATAGCTTCGGCTACGCGTTGGGGTTCATCCCAATCCACTGCTTCCGGTCGGCCGGTTGCAACAGCGCAGAATCCGCAACTTCTCGTGCAGATATTGCCGAGAATCATGAAGGTGGCTGTACCCGCCCCCCAGCATTCGCCCATATTGGGGCAGTTTCCACTCTCGCAGATGGTGTGAAGTTTATGTTGGTCAACCAGGTCACGAACATGCTTATAACTTTCACCGATAGGAAGCTTAACACGAAGCCAATTTGGTTTTTTGACCGGGTTAGGGCTGCATGGGGCTTGATTATTATCATTGACGATGCGTAATTCCTGCATAAGATTTCAAATTCGGGTATGAAATTGATTCGGCTGATAATTTATGCCGAACATGCAAAAATACGGCAGAATTTGTTAATGAAAAGGCTTCATGTAATGGTGGCCAACCCACCTCCATCTTCGGCTTGGGCCCGCGAAGCACTGGATTTTTCAAGTCTTTGCGACACAAAAAATTCTTTCATTTTGAGAGGCGAGCTTCGAAGCAAAACTAATACTAATCTATTTACCCACCTCTATCCTAAATTTCATAGTCTTTAATTTGTACGAATCTACATTTTGCCCGTTTTTTCTTGCTGGTATCCATTTACCGCTTTCCTGAACAACTCTTACGGATTCACCTCTGAGCGCATTAGGACCGCTGATGGCTTTGATATTGCTGATATTTCCATCCTTATCAATAAAGAATTTAACATCAACATTCCCTTGAATTTCATTATTTACCGCTTCGTCAGGGTAGTGTAAATGTTGAGAAAGGTATTTCGTCCAACCTTGTTCTCCCCCGGGGTAATCGGCATCTGCATCAGCTGGAACTGCCATTTGCGAAGACGAGTCATGGACATCCTTTGGAAGTGAATCATTTATTACAAACCTGGTCGTTCCTTCTTGTGTAGATATTGTCGTTTGAGTCTCTTTTAATCTGGGGGCGAATGAACAAACCGAGAAGAAAATCAAAATGAGAAATCTATTCTGTGAGATAAAATATCGCATAGGCCTGATAGTTTGGTTGAAGATATATATAAAATAAACAATTTTGCAATTTCAAATTAGCTACATCGATTCGCCGCTATCATTGTATTTCAAACTAGCAACCTCTATCTGGGATTTTTGGTTAAAGAAAATTTAACAACCCCAGCGAGGGCGTATTTAAAAGCATAACAGGAAAAAATTGTCTGAATTATTTTCGGATAATGAAGGCTTCGAAAAGCAGGTTGCACATCTTACTCTTTTTAAAAAACGCCTGCGCAAAGATTTAAAGGTGTTATTCGATTGCCGCCTTATTCAAATATTCTTTTCCTAAACAACTCTTTCATCTTATCAAAACTTTGCTTGGGCTTTTTACAGACATAAAATGTTTGTACAATCCAGCCTTCAATGCTTGCGTAGTCCATGTAAATTCTTCGTACCGGAATTACTTCTTCAAAAA
>PSRA01000221.1 GCA_003175695.1 Bacteroidota bacterium
AAAGAAAAGCGTTCTCATTGTAATCTGATTTTAAATCTCCTGAGGCTCAGGATAAATAAAGACACACACATGACCGATAGGATCAGCAACTCCCGCCATACTGCGGTGATGCCGAGTCCTTTTAACATAACTTTCTTGATGATGATAAAATACCATCTTGATGGAACAATATTCGCTAACAGCTGCAGGGCTAGTGGCATGTTTTCGATGGGAAAAAGAAATCCTGTGAGCAACATCGTTGGCAACATCATGCCCATGAGACTTGTTCCCATTGCTGCCTGTTGAGTTTTGGCAGTGATGGATATAAGCAGTCCAATCGACAAGGATGTCAAAATAAAAAGTGTACTACCGAAAACCAACAGTGCCAAACTTCCTTTCACCTGCAGATCCAGGAAAAGTGAACTTAATATCAAAATGATAAAAAGGTTCATCACGGAGATGATCAGGTATGGAGTTAATTTTGAAATAATAATAGAAATAGGCTTGAATGGCGATACCAAAAGAACTTCCATCGTTCCCAGTTCTTTCTCTTTGACAATGGCGACAGATGTCATCATGGTACAAACCAACATCAATACAAGTGCCATGACTCCTGGTACAAAATTCGGTGCACCCCTTAATTCAGGATTGTAGAGCATTTGTATTTCAGGAGTGATCTGCATGAACTGGGGAGCAGTTCTGTTTAGTTCGGAATTAAAATCGCCGATGATTCGGGAGACATAGTTGGTGACTGTGGTAGCCAGGTTCGGATCTGATGCATCGGCAATGACCTGGATGGTCGCTTTATTGGTACGAATCAAATCCTTGGAAAAATTGTTGGGAAAAATAACCGCCATCTTAATGTCTCCTCTTTTGAACCTGGCATTCAATTGAGTGGCACTTTGAAGACTCTCTTCAATATCAAAATAATTACTTGCCTGGATCTTGTTGATGATTCGGGCCGTGATCACATCGCGCGAATAGTCTGCAACTACGATCCTGGAATCTTTGACTTCATTCGAAAGTGCAAAACCAAAAAGAATGATTTGCGCTATCGGAAGCCCAAAAAGCATTAATAACGTTTTCCTGTCACGGAATACGTGCAGGAATTCTTTTCTGATAAACGTCGTGAGTTGTTTCATATCAATCTCCTTTGCGTTTAGCTTTTCTGGCTAGTTCATAAAAAACATCTTCCATGTTGGTGTAACCGAATTGTTTCTTCAGGTTGGAAGGACTGTCCAAAGCTGCAATCACGCCATCCACCATGATCGAAATACGGTTACAATATTCCGCTTCATCCATGTAATGGGTGGTGACAAAGACCGTGACACCTTTGTGAGCGGCATAATAAATCAGGTCCCAGAATTGCCGTCTTGTGACGGGATCAACACCTCCCGTGGGTTCATCCAAGAACACGATATCGGGATCGTGAACGATCGAAACCAGGAAAGCTAGTTTTTGTTTCCAACCTAGTGGCAAGGCACTGACAAGCGTCTTCGCTTCATTTTCCAATTGAAGCTCTTTCAGTAATTCCTGGGTTTTAGTTTTGATCTGCGCTGTTCTCATTCCATATATGCCAGCGCAAAACCGAATGTTTTCTGAAACAGTGAGGTTGTCATAGAGTGAAAATTTCTGGCTCATATAACCAATATTCCTCTTAATCATTTCTGTTTGCGTGTACACGTCAAAGCCGGCAATGGTTGCCTTTCCTGACGTAGGTTTGAGCAGACCGCACAACATGCGCATCGCAGTTGTTTTGCCCGCGCCGTTCGCACCCAGGAAGCCAAATATTTCTCCCTTGCCCACTTCGAATGTCAATTCATTGGCGGCGATAAAATCTCCAAAGCGTTTGGTTAATTTTTCTGTTTTGATCACCGATTCCATGCTCAATCTTTTAACAGGTGGATAAAACAATCTTCGATTTCCGGCTCAATTTCTTCGATACTTGCATCATGATGGCCTTTCGAATGCAGATAGTCCAAAATATTTGTTTCAGCGTGATCGGTAAACGTCACATGCAATGAATCGCCAAAGGCAAAGCAAGATTCAGTTTCAGGATAGGCTCGCACATCGTTTAATAATTCGAAACTGTTGGCCGATTTCATCGCAAATAATTTCTTAGGGAATGAACGGACGATTTGGGCTGGCGTGTCGATGGAAAGTATCTCACCCTTTTGGATAAGCGCAATTCGATCGCACAGATTGGCTTCATCCATATAGGGGGTCGAAACAAGTATCGTGATTCCCTGCGCTTTTAGTCTTTTTAACATCTCCCAAAATTCTTTCCTTGAAACTACATCGACGCCGGTGGTGGGTTCGTCCAGGAATAGCACTTCCGGTTTGTGGATTAAGGCGCAACAAAGAGCCAGTTTTTGTTTCATGCCACCGGATAATTTCCCCGCTCTTCTCGTCTTAAATGGTTCAATCTGCTGATATATATCCTTGATCAGGTCATAGTTTTCCTGGATCGTTGTGCCAAAAACCGTTGCGAAAAAATTCAGGTTTTCTTCTACCGTGAGATCCTGGTACAAACTGAATCTTCCAGGCATGTAACCGACGATATTTCTTATTTTTCTATAGTCTTTCACCACATCCAGGTCATGCACAACAGCGCTCCCTTCGTCTGCCAGGAGCAGGGTAGTGAGTATGCGAAAAATGGTGGTTTTCCCGGCTCCGTCTGGCCCGATCAGGCCGAATATTTCCCCATCTTTTACTTCAAAGGAAATATCACGGACCGCAATCAGCTTTCCTTTGTTATAGGTTTTCTTTATCTTATTTAGCGTAATCATTCCTTAAATTTTACTTCAGCGTACATGCCCAATTTGAGCAAGCCATCATTTTTTACCCGAATCCTGATGGCATACACCAGGTTGGCCCGTTCATTCCTGGTCTGGATCGTCTTTGGGGTGAATTCTGATTTGTCAGAAATCCAATAAATGGTTCCCTGGTATTCCCGGTAACTTTTTGCTCCATTGTCAGTAAACACGCGCACCTGTTGCCCGAGCCGGATTTGCGACAATTGATCACCGGTTACGTATGCCCGTAAAGTAAGTGTATCGATATTGGCAATTTTGTATAGAGCTCTTCCATTGGTGGCTAATTCTCCTTCAAGCGCATACCTTGTCAGCACCACTCCCTTTATCGGATTTGCGATCTTGCCCCTGTTGATCTGATCCTGCAAAACTGCAGTCCCTTTCTCAAGTGCACCTTTTTCGCTCATGACGGAACGATTTTGCGTCGCAATATTTGAATGATCCAATTTGATTTGCTGTTGGGTGGCAAGAATTTGCTTTTGCAATTGATCTATCTGCGCGTCCATATCATCCAATTGTTTGCTCGTGGCTGCATCCGCTTTAACCAGGTTCTCCGTCCTGACCCGTTCTCTTTGCAAATTTTCCAGTTGAGAATGCTGAACAGCCAACTGGCGTTTTACGAATTCTACCTGCGGCATGGGATCGGAAGTTCTTTCCTGCAGGGCCTTGATCGATGCCTGGTTTTGCTGTTTTTGCAACAGGAGATTGTTAACATCGATCTGACCTACTATTTCTCCTTGATTAAGGGAGTCGCCTTCCCGGATAGGAAATGAAATGAGCCTTCCGTTCTGTTCAGCTGAAACAATCACTTCGTCAGCTTCAAAGTTGCCTGAGGCGTCAAACTGCATTTTTCTGTTGCACGAAAAGAGAATGACTGTTAGGAGAGCCATCAAGTAAGAAAGTGATTTCATCGTTGTCATTTTTAATATTGGTTAATTGCCGGTTGTGTTCTTAAAATCATAAATGGTATTCAATAGCTGAATTTGGTGGAATGAATAATCCTGCCGGGCCCTGTTTTCATCATTTACATAAATGAGATAATCGTGGACGGTTATGATCCCATTTTGAGCCTGGGCAAAGGCAGAATTTTTTATGGCAGCTCTCAATGCAATGATCTGTACATCTTTTTCGATGGTTTGCCTGAGTCTTTCGATGGTATTGTTTTGTTGAGTCATGGAAAGCTTCGTGTCGAAAACAAAAGTTTCTTTCAGAATGTCCTGGTTTTGGCGGTTTAGTTCCAGGATTCTCTTTTCATTCTTATGTGTATACAGGCTGCTGAGCGGCCAGTCAAATCGGAGTCCTCCGAGGTAATAAAAGGCAGGATTGGCTTTCAGGAAGTTTAATGGCGGCTGGGAATATCCTCCCTGGAAAAACAAATTCACCTTGGGCAAGAGGTTTACTGAGAGTTGTTTCTCCTGCACATCATATAATCTTTTCGTATAATCATAGACTTTCAGTTCAGGGCGATTGAGTTCGGTAACCAGGTCAACTTCGGCAGGTCTTTCCAGTTTGGCGCTGTCCGCCAGGTTCCTGTTGATAAATAATCCCAGCCGATCGAGGAAAGATCTCCGGCTCGCTCCAAGTTCGATATTGGATTGCTGGGATTTCAAAAGCTCCACCTTTGCTTCATCCAGACTCTTCCTGTAACCCGCACCGTTATCAACGGCCGCCTGGGTCGCCGTGACGACCTTTTGCAGATCCACTTGCTGCAATTCGTTCTGCCTGATCTGGTCTTCTGCCAGCAAGACGCCAAAATAAAGTTGGTTGATCTGTTCCCTGAGTTGGTACAATTGAACTTCGAGGTTCTGATCGTCAATGTTCGAATTTGCCTGGGCGACCTGCCTTTGCCATCTGATGTTTCCGGCATCGTAAACAGTCTGGTCGATTTCTCCATATACCTTATACTGTGTCTTCGTTGGAGTGGGTACATCGAACCCCGGCACCTTGAAAGGGATGGATGTGACATCTGATTGATTCGTGAGCTGCCCACTGCTGGTCCATTGGGGTAGGTATCCTTTCGATAGATTTTCAAGAGTATAATTTGTTGTCTTTTTGATCAGATCCCGTTGCTTGATCAGGGGATAATTTAGCCTGGCAAGTTGATAACATTGGTCCAGTGTTAGCGAATCGTTGCTTTGAGCCTGCATGATGGCTGCCGATAAGATGAATATCGATGACGCTGCTAATTTCCTGGTGACAGTGACTACACTAAACATAAACTCAGGTTTTGGATGATGATATCGATTTAATTAATTAAGATTTTTCTTCGTATGCAGGATGGCGTTGATCCATAAGGGAATAAGTTTTTTTCTTTCTTGCATGAGTTGGTGGAATTTTTCGTCATTTACATTTATGACCCGCTGGAGAATGGGCCTCCCAATAAAAGGAAAGATGGTCAGGCCCACCAGGTTCGCCATGAAATGAAATGGTTCGATAGGTTCTATTGTCCCTGCTTTGATGGCTTCCTGCAGTTGATTTATAAGGTGAGAGCGAATGGGTCTTACTTCTGTATCTATCCGGGCGGCAATGATTGAAGGATTACTTCTCAATTCATTCAAAATGAAAAGCGGCAGATCCGGGTGTTTAGTTAGAAAATCGATGTAGTCTTCGACAATTCTCTGAAGTTTTTCAGCGATTGGTATTTTTTCGTCCACCACTTTTACCGAGATGCCATCCATGAATTTCTTAAAATTCTCCATCATGATCAGTTCAAACAGTTTTTCCTTGCTACGGAAATAATAATTGAGCAGCGCCAGGTTGATGCCTGCTTCTGCGGCTATATCCCGCGTTTTTACCTGAGCATAGCCTTTTTGGGTGAAGAGTTTACGAGCGGCTTCCTTGATCTTTTCTTCCGTGGAGAGGTCTTTGAGCGCATCCTCGGCTATTTTTTTCTTCATAAGACAAAGTTAAAGTCAAAAAGACGATTTAAACAAAATATTTAATCAAATGATTAATTCAGCGGGAGCCCTGTATCCGGAGCAGGGCGTCGGCAGGTTCTCCATTCATTTTGGTTTAACTTCGGTGCAACTCCCCACTTCCGACTCCCGACCTCTGACTAATACCATATTTTTCTTTATATTCACTATACTAAATCGTATTGTCATATGCTCAAGTTTAACGAAATCAAGATCGGAGACATCCTGATGGCCGAATACGACGGGCAGATGTATGAGGGCGAAGTTGTGGAACTGAATCACGAAGATCATGAGGTGTGCCTGCGTACAGATGTCCAGGAATTCTGGTTCACGCCAGATCAGCTATTTCCCATAGCTTTGGATGACGATCAGATGAAAAAGTTCCATTTCGAAAAAGAAGAGAACGGCGATGGATCAGTAAAATACCTGAGGGGCCCGTTTAGAGTGTATTTGCCGCAGAAAGGGAATTTTTCGTCTTTTGAGATGTGGTATAGGGAGGACCGGAGGCATATGACACATCCAGTAAGCGTCCACGAACTCCAAAACCACTATCATCAAATGACGAAAGTTGGTCTGTCACGTTAAGCCGGTTGTAACAAGCCTTTAACAGATAGCTTGTTATAACCAGGAGAGGGGATTTTCCATCTATTTGCTGATCTTTCGGTCAATTTCCTCATAAAATCAATTTTTTCCCCGAATTTTTCTTGTTTCGGGTAGGAATGCCTATCTTTGCGCTCCCAAAATTGTATGGCGAAACAAGCACTCATTAAACAAGATGGAACGATAGTAGAAGCTTTATCCAATGCCATGTTTAAAGTAAAACTCGAAAACGGCCATGAAATTTTGGCTACCATCTCTGGAAAAATGAGGATGCATTATATAAGAATATTGCCTGGCGATAAAGTGGGGGTGGAGATGAGTCCATACGATTTAACGAGAGGAAGAATAATTTTCAGATACAAATAATATTGAAATACAACAGTAAAGCTGATAACAATGAAAGTTAGGGCATCCATAAAAAAACGTAGTGCTGATTGCAAGATCGTAAGAAGGAAGGGGAGGTTGTATGTGATTAACAAGAAGAACCCCCGCTTCAAACAAAGACAAGGATAATTAGCAGTAAGGTTCCTTTATCCCGATTTCATAATACTGAAAACGGATTAGGGTTCATAAAAAAATATAAATAATAAATATGGCGCGTATTGCCGGAGTTGACTTACCAAAAAACAAGAGAGGCGAAATTGGC